>PWSG01000283.1 GCA_003564055.1 Syntrophomonadaceae bacterium | reverse complement strand
TTTTGACCCTGTTATGGAACAACTGCAAGCTTTGGGCAGGGCAAAAAATGTCCAAACCGGAAGCGCTGACGTAACAATGCAGTATATCGATCTTGAATCGCGCCTCAACAACCAGAAAGTCCAGGAAGAAAGACTAAGAGAAATACTGGATATGGCTGAAACAGTTGAAGAAGTGCTCGAAGTTGAAAGGGAACTACACCGCGTCAGGGGAGAAATTGAAACCATGACCGCCCAGTTTAACCATCTGAAAGACCAGGTTTCATTCTCAACAATTAACCTTACTATCAGGGAAGAAACAATCCCAACCGAAAAAATTTCCTCGGGTCCATTTGAAAACCTGGGCAGCAGAATCAGTGTGGCCTTTACAGGCAGTGTCAATTTTATTCTTAATGCCGTTTCTTATATGATAATAGTTTTTTCAGCTTTGCTTCCAGTATTAATTATTCTGGGGATAGTTGCCGCTATAATAGCGCTGCTGGTGCGCAGCTCACTTAAACGCAAAAAAATTAAAACAGAAGAAAAACAGCAGTAACAATTAGAAAGTAAAAGGAAAAATAGTTGTAAGGGCACTTCTCCCACAGAGGAATGCCCATTTTTTTCATCTTTTTTTTGTAAATGGAATAAAAAGCAGCTTAAAGGCGCTCTTCCAGGATATCTTCTTCTAATATATCTTCGCGCTCAAAAAGTTTAACAGCCTCCCGCAAGAGTTCAAGAAGCTGCTGCCGTTCACCTTCCGGCACACGCGATAAATAAAGCGCTAAAAGAAGATTGCGCCTTTCTTCTACATTTTCCAATACCTTTAAACCTTTAGGGGTAATAGAAATCCAAACCTGTCGACGATCTTTTTCCTGCCTTTTACGCGAAACAAGCCCCATGCGGTGCAGGCGGTTTATCAATGCGGTTACAGCACTTAAGGTTACCCCGAGCATGTGGGCAAGAAAAGAAGTGTTGCAGGGAGCTTTGCGCAGGGCACGAAGTACTACATACTGGGTATCAGTAATTTCATCTACGGTATATCGGTTATGCAAAACCCTGACCCGATATATCAAGCGGCTAAATACGTAGTCGAGTTCTTTTATATAATCAATTAGCTTTTCGCTTTTTATTACAATCTCTCCCCTTAGATATACTTTAAGAAGTAAACAATTTTACATGTTAAGTATTATCTTAATTATTTATACCACTGAAACTAAAAACGGTCAAGAATTGACCACCGTATAAACCCTGTTTTCAGAATTTCTAAGCTGTGATAACCTATGAGAAGACATAATAATTAATTATTACAAAACTCTTTTTTGGGAGATAGATTAAAATGCTTAAAAATATTTTTTTTATAATAAAATCAAGTAAAAAAAAATACCTGATTTTTCCCCTTTTTTCAGGTTTATTTTTAATAGCGGCCTTTCCACCTTTCGAACAAGGCTATATAGCATGGCTTGCACTACTTCCCCTGCTAGCAACTTGCCTGCGACTAAAACCTGTGCAAGCATTTTGGGCCGGTCTTGTTTTTGGAGTGCCTCTTCATTTCTATACAAATCTATATCTGGCTCATGTGCTTTTTCCTTACTTGCCTGCATACCTGGCTGTGATTGTCATGATTGCCATGATTTTTTACATTAGCTTATTTAACGGTTTTTTTGGACTGGGAGCTTCCCTGGCTTACCGTTTTGGCAAGGTATGGTTTGCAGCACTGGCCATTCCCGCCCTATGGCTGATTACCGAATTCTTACGCTCTTTAAGTTTCCTGGGCTATAACGTCGGATACCTGGGCTATACTCAGTGGAGTTACCCGCTGCTTCTTAATATTACATCAATTTACGGTTACTGGGGACTGCCTTTCCTGATGGTCTTTTTTCAAACCCTGATTCTAATGTTTTATTGGAAAAAACTGCGAGGAGTTTCGCTTTACTTACTTCCGGGCTTTTATATCCTGCTGCTAGCTGCGGGACTTCTACTTCCGGAGCTCTTTCCTGAAACTACTGCAGAAAGATCACTAAAAACAAGCTTAATACAGGGTAACAGCCACCCCGAAGATGTCATTGATGCCACCAGGGAAGATGTTGCTCAATTATACCTAAACATGACCAGGAAAACGCTGGAACAAGAGCCCGATCTTGACCTCGTTGTCTGGCCTGAGACAGTTGTCAGGCTAAATTTCACTTCCAGAGCAGCACATCATGAGGGGATTGTAGAGCTTGGCGAAAAATTCGATGTTAACATACTGTATGGAGCGAGAATAAGAGATAATAATAACCTTTACAATTCAATAGTTCTGTTCGCCAAAGATAGGAACGATATACCTGTCTATCATAAACACCGCCTGGTTCCATTTGTTGAGTTTTTCCCAATGGAACAATTGTTAAACCGTCTACTGGACCTGGATCTGCTTTTAGGCAGTTATACTCCGGGAGAAAATTTAAAGGTATTTGATGTTGAAGGATTCCCTGTCGGAGGAGCAATATGTTTCGAATCATATTTCGGAGATCATACCAGGCTGCTTGCAGCCGAAGGCACCCGACACTTATTTATTCTGACCAATGATGCCTGGTTTGGTGAGTCAATTGGTTTGGAGCAGCATGCCCAGGTTGCGGCTATAAGAGCAGCAGAAATGGGAATCGGTGTAACCCAGGCAGCAAACAGCGGAATTACAATATCATTTGATTATCGGGGCAGAGAACTTTTCCGTTCAGGAAAAAACGAATCAGCTGTGTTTACTCTACCCCTGGACTTTACTTCCCGTGACACTATATATGTCCGTTACGGGGATTATTTTCCTGCTATTTGGGCTTTATATCTATTGATCGCCACACCACTAATTATATTTCGGAAACCCGGCAGCTAAAATGTATTTGCCATAATAAATAAACGGGGCATTATTTAAGAAAGCCTTTTATTACAACTACAGGTGTTCCAGCATCAGCTGAGCCGCTGACCAGGTCAGCCAGACTGGCCAGGATATCTTCCATGCGCCGCGGCGTTGTTCCTTCCCTGTCAATACTATCATCAGCGGCACCGGGACAGGTGCTGTCAGCAAGGAAAGCTTCGATCTCTTCTGCATTCAGATCATCTTCGTAAAAACACTGGTCAGCCAAATACTTATACTTAAAACCTTCGCGAATGATATCTAATCCTTCAGTAACCGCAAAAGCTGCTTTGGGGTCGGCAAGTTCATATATACCGCTGGATGGATCAAGATATGCCCCGTCTCCGTAAATCATAACCTGAACGTCAATCTTCATTTCTTTTTTTATTTTATCACGCAAAAGGTTAACCACTTTTTCGCCATCGCGGGGGGCCAATTTCAGCCTTTCGCCAGAAGACATATTACTGCCCAGAAGACCCCATTCGGAGTAAGCTTCTCCTTCATTGCAAACTTGATCTAAGGTAATGCAGTTATTAAATTTACTAAGGATTGCTGCTTTTGTTGCTTTCCGCGTATGAATGTCGGCGGCAATAACTCCGTCTGGTTTGTAGTTAAGCACATTCAGGGGATCATTGGAAAGGAAAATATTTGGTTTTGCTCCTTCATTTTCAATTATTTCACGATAAAGATTTATGTAGTCGACTCCAGTAAGAGGATGTTTAAACTTTTCTTCACCAAGATCTTCAAGGCGAATCAGTTCTTTATCCATTTTTTCAGCAAAATCGAGATCAATAATCCTATTGCCTACCTCATCATTTGGATATGACAATTGTACTGCCACTTCGCCATCCGGCACTGCTCTGGCAATGCCTTTTAAAATCATTGAAAACCGATTACGGCTCGCTATGGGGAAAACTACGGCTACTCTGCCCTGCTCAGGGAGGTCCAGTTCTTTTTTTATTTCCCGGGCAATATCATTAACAGTAATGTAATTATTCTGGGCACGAGCTACAATCGATTCGGTTACGCAAACGACATCTTTATCATGAAGCAAGCCGTCCCTATAACAATGAACCAGGGGCTCGTAAACCTTTTCAACTATATCCATCCCCGGTAAAATAACACCCATTTTTAAACCATAAGCCAGAGACCCTATATAATCAGGTATTTTCAACTTTCCCACCTCCGGTTTTACTGCCGATTCCCTGTCTGGTGTTTAAAGTCTTCAAAGCAGATTCGTAATCACTCGATGTGTTAATATTTATAAAAGCTTCTTGTGCAGGGTCAAAACGCATTATCTCCTCTGTGCTAATAAATTTTATTTTTAAATGTTTATATAAATCGGTTACCTTGAAACACTTCATTTCAAGTTGTTTTTCAATTAGTTTTAGGCATGACCGGCTATAAAATGCATGCAGGGGTTGATAATATTTTCCTATGCGTGGAACGACTGCACCATACTCCGCCGCAAAACCTGACATGTAATCAATCAATTCCAGATTCAAAAATGGCATGTCACAGGCTGCAAAAAATTGATACGGTAAATCTGAAGCGCTGAGCCCGGCATGAATTCCGCGCAGGGGACTTTTCTCCTCATTAACAATAATATCCTGAATCAAGTTTACTGGCAAATGACGGTACAGTTCCGGTCGATCAGTAACCACGGTAATTATGGCAAAATATTTACTCAGGAGACCAACCATTAATTCAATCAGAGTTTTGCCCTGAAAATCAAGCAGAGCTTTTGGCTGTCC
>PWSG01000284.1 GCA_003564055.1 Syntrophomonadaceae bacterium | reverse complement strand
GATAGCCTGGGGACCTTTTGTCGGTCAGTTTATCGCCCGCATTTCACGCGGCCGGACTATCCGTGAATTTATCATAGGCGCATTAATTGCCCCGACAGTATTTAGCTTCATCTGGCTGGCCATTTTCGGCGGCACAGCTTTGAACCTTGATATCATCCAGGGGGTGGGCATTGGGGCTGCTGTAACAGATAATGTAGCCAGCGCACTTTTTGTAACCCTTGGCAATTTCCCGATCAGCTCGATCATGTCTTTCCTGGCGATCATTTTGATTGCCGCTTTCTTCATCACTTCTGCAGACTCTGGAACTTTTGTTGTTGCCATGTTAACCTCGGGCGGCAGTCAGGAACCTACCCGCAAGCTTAAAGCAGCATGGGGCATTTTACTCGGAGGAGTTGCTGCTGTCTTGCTCGTAGCAGGCGGCCTTAGCGCATTGCAGACGGCTTCAATTGCCTCAGCTTTTCCTTTTATGCTGGTAATGCTGGTAATGTGCTATTCACTGTTAAAAGGTTTTTCCCAGGACAAGTTCTAGCGTAAAGCTTGCCTGGATCATCAGGGGTCAGATAATTAATCTGCCCCTCTTTTCTGTGTTTGAAACAAAATACCAATAATCAGAGTCCTCGCAAATACTCGCTCTTCAGCGAGCCCGGAGCTTTTTGTTCAATAACCTGATCGATTGAAGCCAGCAGCTTCTCCTGATCACGAGAAAGAACTGCTTTAAGCGGCAAATAATTTGAGGCATGGTTTGCCCGGAAAGTACAGTTACTTAAATTAAGCCCTTCAACAATCATCCTGATTTCTTTTAACATTTCCCAGGGGCCTAAAGGAGTCAGCTCCCCCCGGCTAAACTGGCGGTGCGTTGTTGTTCCCGGTACTGTCATCAGGCTAAGCAGCCCAAGGTATTCCGGGTCAATCCTGTTTAATAACAGGGCATTTTCCCGGGCATCCTCGTCCGAACCTTCCAGTCCAGCCAGACCGTTTAACACCGTTATAGAAAGCGGAACTTTTGCTGCTTTGGCTCTTAAAGCACCTTCAGCAATTTGATCGGGAGTAACACCCTTTTTTATGCGTTCAAGAACCCTGGCACTGCCGCTTTCAATACCAAGGTAAACAATACCCATTTTATGTTCTCTTAACTTTATTAATTCTGCTCTGCTTTTTTCCAGCAAATCGTAAGGGTTGCCGTAAAGCGAAACCCTTTCCAGACCTGGGAAAGACTGATCGAGCAGCTCCAGGGTCTCCAACAGTTGTTCGGTGGGAACAGCAAGAGCATTGCCGTCAGCAAGAAATACGCGCCTGGTATGAGGCAGCATACGGGAAGTTAAAACAATCTCTTTCTTGATTTCATCAAGATTTCGAATCCTAAATTTCTTGCGCTTATACATACTGCAAAAAGTGCAGCGGTTATGGGAACAGCCAATCGTAGCCTGTAAAATTAAGCTTTTAGCCTCGCTTGGCGGCCTGAAAACATCGCCCTCATACTTAATGGGTAACATGGCATCTACCTGCTTTCTTGTCTGATTCGTAATCATATTTTTCGTTCTTAGCAGCACTGATTCCTGCAAATTGGTGGAGCATGCTGAATCTAATGATATAATAAGTTTTAATGCAATACAAACAAGGAGGCAACATGGTAAAAAAGTTCCTGCCACTCAGCAAAGAGGAAATAACCGCCCGGGGCTGGCAGCAGCTTGATTTTATAATAATCAGTGGTGATGCCTACGTTGATCACCCTTCCTTTGGCACTGCCATCATTGGCAGGCTGCTTGAAGCAAAGGGTTTCAGGGTTGGTATTATCACCCAGCCCGACTGGAAAAATTTAGACGAATTTAAAAAGCTGGGTCGGCCGGAGCTCGGGTTCATGGTCAGTGCTGGAAACCTGGATTCTATGGTCAGCAACTATTCTGTCAGTAAGAAAAGGCGTAAATCCGATGCCTATTCGCCCGGGGGAAGAACAGGGTTGCGACCGGATCGCGCTGTAATAGTATATGCTCATAAAGCACGAGAAGCGTATGGTAATGTCCCGATCATTCTTGGTGGAATTGAAGCCAGCCTGCGCCGTTTTGCCCACTACGATTACTGGGATAACCGGGTGCGAAGATCAGTTCTAATTGATGCAAAAGCCGATCTGCTGATCTACGGCATGGCGGAAAAAGCGGTTATTGCTGTAGCTGAAGCGCTGCAAAGTGGTCTTAGCATTAATGACCTGCACTACATTAGGGGCACCGTCTATCGCTCTAAGAATATTGAAAGCAAGGCAGACACAGTTACCCTTCCCCCTTACAATGAAGCAAGCACTGCCCGTGAAACTTATGCCCGCAGTTTTGCGCTGCAGCATCAATACAGCGATACGGGCAGCACAAAAAGATTGGCCGAACCATATGAGCATGGATTTGTAATACAGAATCCACCGGCTGAACCGCTAACCACAGAAGAGCTTGATACAATTTACCGCATGCCTTTTACCAGGACTTATCACCCGGCTTATGAGAAAGCAGGAGGAGTTCCGGCAATCAGCGAAGTTAAATTCAGCCTAACCAGTCACAGGGGGTGCTTTGGGGGGTGCAGTTTTTGCGCGCTGCATTTTCACCAGGGCCGGGCTGTCCAGTCTCGAAGCATCGAAGCAATAATGGAAGAAGCAGAAGAACTTATTAAGGACCCCGATTTCAAGGGCTATATCCATGATGTTGGCGGACCGACTGCCAACTTCAGAAACAAACCCTGTTCCAGGCAGGAAAAGGGCGAAAGCTGCTCTATCCGGATGTGCCTTTACCCCGAGCCCTGCCCCAACCTGAAAGCCGATCACTTTGAATACCTTGAACTGCTGCGCCGACTGCGCAAGCTTGATGGAGTTCAAAAAGTATTTATTCGCTCAGGTATACGTTACGATTACCTGCTGCTGGATCAGGATGATACCTTTATTAGAGAACTCTGCTCCCACCATGTCAGCGGGCAGTTAAAAGTTGCGCCAGAGCATGTTTCCCCGTTCGTCCTGGATAAAATGGGTAAACCGGGCAAGAAAGTTTACCGTAAGTTTAAGCAAAAATATAAAGCATTAAACCGGGAACTGGGTAAAGACCAGTACCTGGTTCCCTATTACATGTCGAGCCACCCGGGATCAACCCTGGAAGCGGCAATTGAGCTGGCATCATTTATCAAGAAGCATGAACATATGCCCGAGCAGGTCCAGGACTTTTATCCTACACCGGGCACTTTGTCTACCTGCATGTTTTATACTGAATTGGACCCGCGTAACATGGAAACAGTTTATGTCCCTAAAACTGAACACGAAAAAGCAATGCAGAGGGCATTGATACATTTCAAAAACCCGAAAAACTACTCCCTTGTCTATGAAGCGCTCAAGATAACAGGAAGGCAAGACCTGATTGGTTACGGACGCAAATGCCTGCTAAAACCACGTTCTGCCAATAAGAACAAACTAAAAGCACAAGCAAAGAAGAATGCACGGAACAGGTAATACCAGACGTGCCGGTCAATTCCTTTGAAACATTTCAGAAACCGGGCTAATAATTAATATAATGAAGGACTGAAGTAACATGGTCTTATCTATTAATAAGAATACCCTGCGAAAAAGTTTTCTCCGTTACCTGGCCCTCTTTGTCGGCCTTTTTATTGTTGGCAATGGAATTGTATTTACGATTTATGCCAATTTAGGCGTAAATCCCTGGGATGTGCTGCACATTGGCATTGCAAATCAAACCGGGATCAGCATTGGAAGGGTAATTCAGGGAGTAGGCCTGATCCTGGTAACGATAAGTTACTTTTTTAAAGTCAGGATCTATATCGGAACTGTCCTTAATATGATCTTTTTAGGACTATTTGTAGACCTGGTTATCGGGTGGGGTTATGTGCCGCAACCGGATTTGCTCTTGCAGCGCATTATTCTTTACATGGCAGGTGTGGTTATTTTTGGCTTTGGAGTAGCTGTTTACATCAGCGCTAATCTTGGCGCGGGCCCCAGGGACAGCCTTATGCTGGCTCTGACTAAAGCATCTAAGTACAGAATTGGCATGATCAGGACTATGATGGAGATCACCGCCGCTGGTCTCGGGTTTATCCTCGGTGGGCCACTTGGTATAGGTACCGTTATTTTCGCCCTCACCATTGGGCTTTTTATGGAACTGGGATTCGCTATTATCAAAAAAATTAAAACTACCGCGTCATACGAATTTATATGGAACGGTTACAACAAACAGGCCCGGGGTCTGTAACTCGCGCTTTAAAACATTGAAGATATGAATATAAAAAGGGAATAGATATGTCCGGTAGAATTAGATAAATAAGTTTTTAATAGTTACGGGGAGGGGTATGTTTATGAGTAAACTGCATTACGGACTTGAAAATAAAGTGTTTGTCGTAACAGGTGGCAGCAGGGGTATCGGTTTTGCACTGGCCAGGCAGCTGCTTCAAGAAAAAGCTAAAGTGGTGATTTGTGCCCGCAAACAAGAAGGTCTGGATCAAGCTGTTGAAGAGCTTGGCGTTAGTGACAACCTTATGGCGGTTCCGGCCCACATTGCCCGGGAAGATGATGTTAACATATTATTTGAACAAGCTAAAGCGCGTTATGGCCAAGTCAATGTGCTGATCAACAACGTTGGAAT
>PWSG01000223.1 GCA_003564055.1 Syntrophomonadaceae bacterium | reverse complement strand
GACCTTCTCTTATCAGGCGGCCGCCTATGCCCTGGCCTTGCAAATCAGGCAAAACTGCCAGTGGTGCCAGTATTGCAGCTGATATTTGTTTATTTGAATCAACCTTAGCCTTTGTGAACAAAATATGACCAGCTACTTGCTGTTCTTTAATAGCCAGAAGCGACAAAACCGGCTTTGCAGTCGAATCATTTAATAAACCTACTATAAGCTCAACAATTTCGGGGCCCTCGTTCACAGGAAAAGCCTTTCGTTCAACCTCCAGCAAATCATTTAAATCCGAGTTAGTCGATTTTCTGATTATCATTTTATACCAAACTCCTTTTTTACTGCCTTAGCAGGCTATATCATGGTGTTTTTATATCATAGTGTGCATGTAAAGCTCTCCACAGCATAAGTATATAATACTATATATCTAAGTCGGCTGATATAAGCCTTGCAGGGTTAATAAATCCAGGGCTAAAAAACAATGTTAAAGAAAAACGGGGATATTAAACAGAGGAACAGGGAAAAAATCATGCTCATCATACTGCCTTGTCACGTTTTTAGAATAGCTATATAATAACAAAAACTATTAGATGAGGTAAGTATGTTATGATGGTGTTTTTAAAAATGTTCCTGGTAGTTTCCGCAATTATACGTATTGCAGATGAAATTAAAGGAGAACAATGCCCGACTTTAAAAAATTTCAACAAAAATCGCCTGCACTTTCAAGACACAGCATAGAGCAGGCCGTTGCGGCAATAAATAACAATCTCGATGAAAAGAGGAAAATTGCAACCCACATGTCCGGCTTTAAGTGGCAAATGTCTGAAGCCGATAAGTACAGTCTCCTTTACCTTGGAAGCAACCTTTACGATTTTTACCTGCTCGTAGAAGATAGCTTGCTGCGCATTGCCAGGACAACAGACAAGTGGATGCCCGCCAGCCTCGACTGGCGTGACCGCTTGATTAAACTGATGCAGTCTCCTTTACCGGGGAAAAGGCCCCCTGTTTTGTCATTCTATACAGCTTCAATGCTGACGGATTACAGGTTGCTTTTTCAGAACTTTCACCATCAGTGCTCAAATTTTTCACCTGCCAGGATTAAAAAAATGACCGATAACTTAAACCAGCTCTACAATCAGCTGGAAAAAGAACTTACTACCATTACGGGGTTACTGCTTCAGAAATAAGATTAAATTAGTATTGTTTGCAATTTATATCATTTTAAAGGGAAGGAAACGAAATAATATGAACAAGCAAGCCGCTTCAAATATTTTTAAATTACTGCTTGTGGCAATCATAACCTACGGGCTCTACCTCTCTTTTTTTAAACCGCTCTCTGTCGAAAACGATCTCCTCCCTGCAATTGCCTATTTTACCATCCAAAGTAATATTCTGGTGGTCCTGGCCCTGGTATTCTTTCTCTTTGCGAACCATGGTAACCGGACCACAGCAGTTGCCCGCGGCGGTGCCATGATTTACATCCTGGTAACCGGCCTGGTATTTCACTTTATACTGGTTCCCGGCCTGCCTGAATACTTCGCAGAGGGGGTCACCTTCAGACACCACATTACACATACCATTGCCCCAATCGGATTTATTCTTGACTGGGTACTCTTTGACCGCAAGGGTCTGATGCGTTACTCCGATCTTAAATACTGGATCATCTACCCACTGCTTTACTGGATATTTACAATTATCCATGGGAGAATCAGCGGACTTTACCCCTATTTCTTTATGGATGCTGGTGCAATCGGTTTTGCAGCAGTATTAACCTGGTTTTTCGCTCTCACTGCTTTTTTTAGTATTCTCGGCTTGATTATTATTCGCTTAGATAATATGGCCTTTTTTAGCCTAAACAAAAAATTTCGATGAATCAGCTTGCCATGAATGCCCTTACTAAAGAAGCCGGGGAACTGGAAGCAAAAGCCTGAGCATCCTGTGTTTCAAGAATTCGCAATTAGTGCAATTCCTAATTTTAGAGGAACTATTTTGACTGCCATTGGTCTCTAGTTATAGCTTAAAAAAGAGGGGGAGCCGTTATGAATAAAAGGGTGTGCTTTCTAATTCTTGCTGCCATTCTAATAACCTTTGGCGCTATAGGATGTTCTACTAAAGAAAATGACCTGAATCATGAACCCGGAGCAGGGCCAATCAGCGGTACTGTTTACAGTATTGAAAATGGACGAATCCTGGTGGTCAGCAACCTTGAAGATGTAAATATTCCCCGCAGTGAATGGTTTGAACAGGGTGAAAGAGCGGTTTATTTTGCTGTCGATGAAGATACCTTAGTCGAGCTTAACGGCGAGCAGGTTAATACCGATTTAATTGCCCGGGGCCAAGAGGTAGATATATATCATGAAGGAGTACTGGCTGAATCTTATCCGGAACAGGGCAGGGCCGTAAAAGTAGTAATTACTAGTTCTGAAGCGGCAAAAGAGGCATATACAGACTCGGGAAGATATATTGGAATTATGGTTAACGAATCTGTTAAATTACTTGAGATAGAAATAAGCGGCGTACCGCAAGAAATGGAGTCACGTTTCTTTCGTATAACCGATCAGGCCCGGACTATTGTTGACAACCTTGATTTGGAAGCTGAAGACGAAATTATCTTTCACTACCTGGAAGATGAAGAGTCAGATGGCTTAATATTTGATTTGACAAAAATAGAAAACTAAAAAGCTATTTAAAGCATCTCCATAAAAGCTTCGAGCCTGGTAATAATCTGACCTTCGGAGAAATTGCGCTCGTCCACACAGTCCACGTCAAGATGAAGCACCGGCACATCGATATTTTGCAGGGCATCATTGAAAAGATGGCGGATGCCGCTGCTCTGGCGACAGCCCCAGTGGGCCGGATTAATGGCACCGTCCACGCGGTAGTCACGCGCCAGCTTAACAAGCACGTCGAGACGCCGTTCAGCCGGCCCTACCAGCGGATGTGTAACCTGCCGGCGCGCCAGTGCTATTAAAGGGTCCTCGTCCTCATCCAGCGGATTCCAGTATAAATGATTTAACTCGTCAATTACCACATTAGCCTTAAAACGCTCTTCGAGCAGCTTGATCAAGTTATTTGGAAACTGAATGCGGTTTTGTATCCACAGCAGCCTGTATTTTTCTCCCGGCAGACCGGGAATATTATTATCTGCCTTATACCTGAATTCATCGCGGAAAGCCCGCCCCACCTCAACTACCGAATCCGAACCGCCAAGCAGCACATAGATGATAAAATTCTTAAGATCATCAGATGTGGCCGGACTGGGAATCTCTTTGCAAAGTTCCATCATCTCGGCAAAGTAACCGTGTGCAATGTTGTTATTGCGAATACATTTGCGCAAACGATCGTAATCCAGGGTCCGGCCTGTCTGGTTAGTTATAAAAGTAATCATGTCACGGTACTGTCCTGCCAGATACTTTATAGCTTCTGGGGAGCTGTCAAAGGGAGTATTGATGATAAAAACATCCTTGTTATAAATCTCGCCTACATGGCAGAGTGCCTTAAGCCCACCATCACAGGGGAAACTGGAACCAATCAGCAAATCCGGTTCAGGCAAAAGCCCGTCTATTGCCGCACCAATAATCGTGCGGTGGTACGAGCAACCGTCCGTTGAAAGACCTGTGCTTTCAGCTTTTTCAAGGTACTGTTTGGCCGTACCGGTACCTGACAACATCGCTCCGACGAACTCAATAAAGTTACCGGCCACGCCCATGGCATCAAGAATTTCAAATGGCACAAACACCGTGGTCCATGCTGATTTCCAATCGGGGCTGAACATACGGTTGCCAATACGGGCAATTTCATAAATGAACCGCCGCCGGGCCGTAGCTTTGTGTGCAAGTTTCCGGGCAAGGGCGGTTTCAAGTTGTGAAAAGTACACTTCGATCATGGTTGTCATAAAGCATCTCCCCCGATCATTTCGGTAAACGCTTCAATTCGCGTTTTAAGCTGTTCTATGCTGCCAATCGTGCCATCGGTTTCCAAGAACAGGCTCCTGATACCTTTAGCAGCAAGCTTTTTGCGCAGCCTGGGCACATCGTATAAATATGTATCGCAAAATTTCAAGCTGATGTGGATTACACCGTGCGCACTGAAGTCTTTGACCATATCGGTAAGGCGGGCGGCACGGTCTTCGAACCTCATCATGCGAGCACATGGCGGCTTATTAAGATAAGCAGCAGAGAGGTTATTTAGAATATCACCGGTGTTAGGATTGCCGATGTTCAAATCAAACAGACGTGAACCTGAGCAAAAATTTTCAGCCACCACATCAAACCCGCAATCCTCGATGAAGCCGATCACTTCCGGATTATGCACCGGGCTGCCGTCTAAGACCATCCGCAGGCGCTTAACTGCCGGGGCGGACTGCTCGCTTTTCTCTGTGGTTAGTGTAAGCGCAGCAGCGCCCCATTTTTCCGGTGAGGTGCTGCTAAACAGCGCTGCCATATTTGCAATATCATATCCGCTGATCCGTGGCGGTGTCTCACGTCGAAGATCATTTAGCGCTTTATACTGATCGCGCCCTTCGGAATAAATATGTGCTGCTGCCTTGATCTGTTTGTCTGTAATATCCACACTAAAATGTGCAGAAATTGCATTACGCAGCTTTTGAATTTCATTTTGATAATAAGCCACATCTTC
>PWSG01000135.1 GCA_003564055.1 Syntrophomonadaceae bacterium | reverse complement strand
TTAACTTCGCGGTCTTCAATGCCGTGTTCTATCATAAATGCAGACAGCATATTCAAACCTTCTATAAAGGTGCCTGGGTCTACCATAAATGCATACTGGTCTTCCAGGCCATACCAGGTAATAGCTAACAGGGTTTCTAACTGTGTATCAAAGTCGAGCCCGGTCAGCAAAGTGAGGTATTCTGCTGATTGCTCGGGATTCTCTTCCATAAACTCTATTGCGTCAAATAATCCCTGGAAGAACTTTCTGGCTATTTCAGGGTTTTCATCAGCCAGTTTCTTTGATATGACAAGCATGTCGGGGCCCGGTCCTACTCCGTATTCCTGGAATAAGGAAAAATCAGCAGCAGTGGCTAAGACATGGTTGCCTTCTAGATCGCGCAGCTGTTCAAAAGCCGGAGTCCAAGCCACAGCGGCATCGACCTCGCCGGCCTGAATGGCGGTAATCATATCGTAAACTGAAAGGTTAATCAACTCTACGTCGTCTTCATGGGACAAACCATGCTGGGTCAGGATGTCTATTAGCAAATTGTGTGCGCTGGAGGCAAAGGTAACGGCAATCCTTTTGCCTCTTAAATCTTCAACTGTTTCGATTTCTTCCGGTGCGACTATCCCTTCCAGGGTGGCATAGGAATCCTGTGTTGCCACGGCGTAAAAGTCCCTGTGACCGGCAGCCATTAGGCCTAAGGCTCCGATGGATCCAGAGCTGGCCACATCAATCTGGCCTGCTGCCAAGGCGCCCATCCTGCCGGCGCTGGTTCCGAACGACTGAAAGCTTACTCGGATACCCTGCGCTTCAAACGTGCCGGCTTCCATCCCGACGATAACAGGGTAGTGACCCAACCAGGCTGCACCGCCGTAAATAACTGTCGGCATAACAGTTACTTCAACAGGTTCTTCATCGACAGGTTCTTCATCGACAGGTTCTTCATCGACAGGCGTTACTTCTTCAGGGGCACAGCCTATAAAAGCAACACCTACAAACAGAACAAACAAAACTAAAACAAACAAGCTTTTCTTGTTAATTAACATACTTTAACCCTCCTCAAATTCAAGCTTTACTAATTAGGCTATTTAAGCAGCCCTGCAGTTTTCATCACCTCCTCCTGTACGGTGCCCCATACTGCGCTCTTCAGCTCTAGATAGCGGGGAAGTAGCTGGACAGCTGCATCGCGGGGCCATGGCAGGTCATTGTCTAGGAATTGCTTAATACTTCCTGGACGGGAAGTCATGACGGCAATCCGTGTTGACAATAACAGTGCTTCATCGATACTGTGAGTGATGAATAGAATAGTCTTCTGGCTCTCCCGGTAAATCCGGATCAGTTCTTCCTGCAAGACCTGGCGGGTCATAGCATCAAGGGCTGCAAAAGGCTCGTCTAAAAGCATAATTTCCGGGTTGTTGGCCAGGGCCCGGGCCAGCGATACTCTCTGCTTCATGCCCCCCGACAGCTGTGCCGGGTAGACATTTTCAAAACCCTGCAGCCTCACCATATCAATATATTGCTGAGCTATTTCTCTTCTTTCTTTAAACTTCATACCTTTCATTTTCAGGCCGAAGTCGACATTGTTTATCACTGTTTTCCAGTCGAAAAGTGCATATTGCTGAAAAACCATCCCGCACCTGGGGTCAATTCTGGTAACCGGTTCTCCGTGAAGCAGGACTTCTCCGCTGGTAGGCTTTTCAAAGCCGGCAATGGTATTGATAAGAGTGGTTTTCCCACAACCGGAGGCCCCTACAAGGACAACAAATTCTTCTTTATTTATTGTTAGATCAACATTTTTTAAAGCTGTGACATTTTCTTTTTGGGTCTCGAATATTTTGGTTAGTTTTTTGATTTCGATAACAGGTATTGCCATATTTTATCCTCTCGTCCAGGGGGTGATCTTTTTCTCGACTGATCTGAAAGCTATATCAATGAGCATTACCGTCATGCTGATCAAGGCCATGCCAAGCAGAACCTGTTCAGTTCGAAAAAACTCTCTTCCGTGCATAATAAGGTAACCCAGGCCTTTATCAGCGGCAACCAGCTCTGCGCTGATAACTGTTGTCCAGGCAATACCCAGCATAACTTTTAGGCCTGAAATAATTGGTTGAAGAGCACCGGGCAGAATTACTTCACGCATCAAACTCATCCTGCTTGCGCCAAGGTTTAGCGCGGCCCGAATAAGGACGGGGTCAATGCTCCTAGTTGCCTCGATCGTATAAAGAACTGTGGGAGCAAATGAACCCATGAAAACAATGGAATACTTTTGCGTCTCGGTAATACCCAGCCACAGCAAAGATAGCGGGATCCATGCCATGGAAGGAAGGGGACGCAGAATGGAAAGCAGTGGATCGGCTATAGCTTTTAGGAACTTGGATGCTCCCAGGAGGATCCCAAGAGGCACCGCGATGCTGCCGGCCAGTGCAAAACCGATCAGCACTCGGCGGGCAGATGCTGATACGTGAAGCCATATTTCCCCTCTTTCATATAACCTGATTCCGTCTTCCAGCACCATGGAAGGAGCAGGAAGGAAAAGAGGGGTGACAAAGCCGACTCTTACCACGGCTTCCCACACTGTTAGAAAGACAACCATAGATATAATGCTTACTACACGCAGGTCAGATTTTAGATTCTTAATAAAATTAAGCGCGTGAAAAGTCTTTTCGCTTGAATTAGGCAATAAAAAATCACCTCAGCTTCATTATTTTTATTTGGTATCACGATGTAGGTCAGCTGCAAAGGCGTATAAAGTGCTTTATGTAGGAAGGTTGAAACTTTTTACTGTTAACCGCGTAGTGTTCATATATTTTATCAAGGCAACGGTGCTGTGTCAAGTTGCCGAACAGTCGCTTGACACGAACTTTCAAGCTCTTCCCACTCAAAAATTTGTCCTTGTCGTGTTATAATAGCCAATGGGAAATCCTCCTTTGTTTAGTTTATGCCTAAAAACTATTTCTACAAAGATGAGGGTTTCCCTTTTAATTTCCTTCTATACCACTATATTCCAAATAGATCCAGTCTAGACAATTGTCAGAATTCGGCTGGGGTCAATTTCTTACTTTTTATCATAAGTTACTTCAAAGATCCCCGTTTCATAGGCCTTGCCTGGGGTAAATTATTTTTTACAGCTCCAAAATATGCTTGTTTATAAGGCGTTTTCAAAGATCGCAAATGGCTCCTATCACAAGATGGAACATTTGGATCACTCCCCTGGTTGATCATCTGTCTGCCCCGAATTCTTTTACCATCTGGTAAAGGTTCTCATTGAAGTATATTTTGTGCCTGCCAACTTTTTTTTCTTTCAAAAACCCTTTATCGAGCAGTTTGTTTAAATAGGTGTAGGCTGTTCTTCTGCTAACACCCAGCCCGTCGATCAGGTAGCTGTTTTTAGTGTAAAACTCGAAAAAGAGTAAATCTACCAGCTCGCGGCTGTAAATTTCCGGCAGCGCCTCTTTGATTTCAGCCGCTGTTTGGCTGATAAATGCATCTATGTTTTTGACCAGGGTAAGGGTTTCCGTTGCTGTTTCTTCGATGCCGGAAATGATATACAAAATCCAACCTTCCCACTTACCGGTTGTGGTTACTTCATTAAGCAACCGGTAGTAGGCCTGTTTGTTGCGGATAATATATTTGCTTAAATATAAAATCGGGCTATCCAGCAAATTTTTTAACACCAAGAACAGTATGTTGAGAATCCTGCCGGTCCTACCATTGCCATCATAAAAGGGATGGATCGCTTCGAACTGATAATGGATTACCGCCAATTTTACCAGCGGGTCTGTCTCGTCGTCGCTGTTGATATATTTTTCAAGGTTTGCCAGCAGCCTTAATATTTCCTGCTCGCTACCAGGTGGAGTGTACACGACTTCACCCGTTGCCTCGTTTTTAAGCAAGGTACCGGCTTGTTTTCTGATCCCGGCCTGGTTTAAAATAATCAGCTGTTGGATCTCAATGATCATGTTCGTGGCTATCAAGCCTTTCTCGCCAACCAGCTTATAACCATGCCACAGCGCAGTCCTGTAGTTTACCACTTCTTTTGCCGCCGGGCTTTTATATTTATCAACGGTGATTGCCTTAAAAAGCTCGTCATGGGTGGTAATAATGTTTTCGATCTCCGAGCTGTCCTTTGCTTCGTTGATCAGCACGGCATTGATCAGGATATTCTTGTTGGGGATCGTATGCGCATAACCTTTAAGCTCCGATAAAGCCCTGTGAGCCTTTGTTAGCTTCTTCAGCACCTTTTTCGTTTCGAGTTCCGCGTCCGGAGGCAAGGCCTTCAAGTTTCCCAACATTCTTCACCCCTTCTGAAGATGTTTTTATGCACAGGTGCAAACCTTGCTCATAATCATATAACATGGGAAACAATAAGGCAAATGCTACCCATGTTATGAAAATACGGGCAATAATTGCCCGTATGCTTGTTTGGTTAATATGACACCAACGATCCGGTGTGAGCTTTGCCCGGTGGTCACCTGATCGGAAGACAGCGATAGTTCATCGCTTGGATTTATTTTTATTATTTCAATGCCGACCGATCTCAGCGCGGTTCCACGATCAGCTTGATCGCCGTTCTCTCGTTGCCGTCAATAACAAGAGCTTGGAAAGCCGGGATACAGATCAGGTTGATTCCGCCAGGGGCAACATAACC
>PWSG01000050.1 GCA_003564055.1 Syntrophomonadaceae bacterium | reverse complement strand
TCCCCACTGGAGGTAAGTAAACTCCTTCTCCCCCGTTTGCGGCGACCGGCGCAGGCTTAAAATGTCCTGGGCAGGGGCAATGTTATAGCGGGGTCTAAGATCGTTTCGGAGTTCCAGTCCGTATAGCATCTCTAATATCTTTTTTTCTGTAACCAGGGCGAAACGACCACACATGGTTTTCTCCTTTCATAAAGGTTTATTATTCCTGTACATCGTAAAACCCAAGGTTAAAACGGTGAATGGTTGGAACACCGGGCGGTATGAAAGTAACACGGTCACCTTCCTTAAGAGATGTAGAAAGCGGTTTTATGATTCGGTTAATATAGACTACTTCAACATCTTCAGCCGGTATGTCAAGTTTTTTGCGCAGTTCATCTGCAGTTAGCGGCTCTTCCAGCTTGTAAAGCAGCGGGTCTGGCCAGTTTCTTTTTTTAAACAAAAAGTAAAGTTTACCCGTGCCGCGCACTTCCAGTTCAGCCATTATATTTACACCTCGCTTTTATTGTGGCGATCGCCCTCTTTTAAAGCCTCGGCAAAAGTGCCACCTAAACCAAAGGGCACGCAGGGGCCAAGACCGACATGGGGCGGATCATGCCAGCCATAACTTCCCGTTTGCCTTCTATCATCTTTGAAACCAGCACCGGCACAATAAACATGGAAAGATCCGGCATATCTGGCAGTTCAAACGGTGTAGGGTGCGCTTTATATCCGAGTAATTTTTTTCCGCATGAACCGGGTAAAATTTACCCGGGAATCCGTCTTTAACAATGCTTAATACCTGGATGGCGACCATTTTCATGGGGCTATTGCCTGTGCCAACAATTGCTGTTGATTTTGGGTTCATAAGCTGTTCTAAAGGGTTATTTTCCATAGCACCGTCTCCTTTTTAAAGTTCACGACAGTTAAGCTATTTCCTGCTTAATAACCATATAAGATCATTTTAACCGGGTTTCAACCAGAGTTAAACCGCTTTACATTTGCATCATGTACTCTTACGCGAATTTTTAAATAGGCCTGCTTTCTGCAATAATGCTTATTTCATTGTAACTGCTCTGCCTGTTGTCCTTGTTGAATGATAAGCGGGGCCATGGGAACGGTTTGAGCGTCCAAAACAATCTGGCTTTTGACCTCTTATTTCTCAACTTTAATACCGAAGCCGGTGGAAGCGTCCCCTGTGACCTGGCAGACTATACCTGTGTGGTTGCATTTCATTTTGTAATAATAGTTCAGTTAATTGCCTTTATTAAAAGGCAATTAACCCGGGAATGTAGAATACTATTTCGAGAAAATAATGTTCAGGAAAAAGATGTGCTTTTTTTAGTTAAAAGCTTAAATACTATTAACAGGCCCATTACCCGGAAACTACCTTATATTTTAAAAAGGAGCGGATTTCATGAAACTTTTTGAACCAATTAATATCGGGAATACTGAGTTAAAAAACCGTATAGCAATGCCCGCAATTCATCACTGTTATACTCCTGATGGTTTTGTAAATGAAAGGCTTTTAAAATATTACGAAGCTCGGGCGCGCGGTGGAGCAGGTCTAATCACGGTGGGAGGGTGCACCATTGACCTGTCAGGACAGGGTCCGATGATGATCGGCCTGCATGATGATAAGTTTATCGAGGGAATGAAAAAGCTGTCAAAAATTATTCAGGACAACGGAGCGGCAGCAGCAGTCCAGCTTTACCAGGCCGGACGCTATACACACAGCATGATAACCGGACAGCAGCCTATGGCTCCATCGCCAATTGCTTCTCGGTTAACCCGCGAAACCCCGCGGGAGATGACCATAGAAGATATCAAGACAGTTATTGAAAGTTACGGCCAGGCCGCCCGCAGAACCAGGGAGGCAGGTTTTAATGCCGTTGAAGTTCTGGGCAGCGCGGGCTATTTGATCTGCCAGTTTCTTTCTCCGCTTACCAACGAACGGACAGATGAATACGGCGGCCCCTGGGAAAACCGCACCCGTTTCGGCAGAGAGGTAATTAGAAAAATCCGGGAAGTAGTTGGAGCCGACTATACAGTAATAATTAGAATATCGGGAAACGATTTTATGCCCGGCAGCAATACTAACTATGAAGCGGCCGTTTTTGCGGCAGAACTGGAAAAAGAAGGCGTAGACTGTTTTAATGTTACGGGGGGCTGGCATGAATCGCGGGTTCCGCAGGTTACAGGTGAACTGCCCCGGGGAGGTTACGCATACCTGGCCCGAGGTATTAAAGAAAAGGTTAGCGTGCCTGTAATCGCCAGTAACCGTATTAACGATCCTGAAGATGCAGAGTATATTTTAAAACATAACCTGGCCGACATGGTTAACATGGCGCGCCCCCTAATTGCCGATCCTGAACTGCCGAATAAGGCTCTAAAAGGCAGCTTCGATTCTATCAGGCGCTGTATTGCCTGCAACCAGGGCTGCTTTGATATGGTCTTTACCATGCAGGATGTTCACTGCACGGCAAACCCGTTGGCAGGCCGGGAAGATAAAGTGGAAATAAAGAGAGCCGGAAAGATTAAAAAAGTGCTTGTTATAGGTGGTGGACCGGCCGGAATGGAAGCGGCACGCATGTCCGCTGCCAGGGGTCACAGGGTCACCCTGTGGGAAAGAGAAAAAAACCTGGGGGGAAACCTCATTTATGCAGCCATGCCTCCGGGTAAAGATGATTTTATAACCCTGCTCCACTATTATGAACATGAACTTGCCCGTAACGGGGTAGAGGTAATTCTGAACCGTGAAGCAGCGGCAGATGAAATAGCGGCGGAAAAAGCCGATGTCGTAATTCTAGCTACCGGGGCTAAAGGAGCGCCTGCTCCATTTCCGGTTAAAGATGGCCTGCAGGTTGTTTCTCCGCTGCATATTCTGGATAAAAAGGCTGTACCCGGTAAGCGTGTAGTAATTATCGGGGGCGGCTCGGTGGGGTGTGAAACTGCAGTTGCCACAGCCGAAATGGGTACAATATCAGCCGAAACTCTTAAATTCCTGATGGAAAATGATGCCGAGACACCTGAGAGGCTTAAAGAACTGCTTAACCACGGCAACAGGGAAGTAACCCTGGTTGAAATGGACAAAGGTATCGGCCGCGATATCGGCATAAGTACACGCTGGGTGGTAATTAAGTGCATTCGCCGTCTGGGAATAAGGGTAATGGATCAATATGATGTTAAAGAAGTTAATGAAAAAGGCGTGCTGGTTAAAAAGGACGGCGAAGAAACCCTTCTGCCTGCCGATACTGTAGTTTTAGCCACCGGGGCAGTTGCCAATAACCCCCTGGAAGAAGAACTGAAAGGCAGGGTAAATGAACTGCACGTTATCGGCGATGCTTTAAAACCGCGCAAGCTGACCGAAGCGATCAGGGAAGGATTTGACCTGGCGAAGGATATATAGCTGAAACGGTTAAGACTTATTTGTTCGCCAAAAAGCCTTACATTTTAATAGTAGAAGGGCAGCTGACGAGAAGTAAACTGATCAGCTTTTAGCGTTGATAAAGTCTTCAGTTAACTGGTAAGCCTGGTAATCCGGATACTGGCGGGGCGGATGCTTGGAAAAGAAAGCCGAAGGACCTTCCAGGACTCCGCCTTCTCCGCGGTCCAGGGCCAGCTTACAGCAGCGGATAGCATCAATGGCAATACCGGCCGAATTCGGAGAATCCTCAACGCTCAGGCGCATCTCTAAATTGATCGGTACGTTGCCGAAAATCTGTCCTTCCATGCGCAAAAAACAGACCTTGTTATCTTTCTGCCAGGAGACATAGTCGCTGGGACCAATATGAATGTCGCGATCGGCCAGGCGTTTACCGACGGCAGACTGGACTGCCTCCGTTTTGGAAATACGCTTTGTAACCAGGCGTCCCTGGTTGGTCATATTTAAAAAGTCGGTGTTGCCGCCGGTATTAAGCTGGTAAGAACGATCCAGCTTAACTCCGCGTTTGCTGAAGAGTTCAGCAAGTGCCCTGTGCAGGATTGTTGCCCCCATCTGCGACTTGATATCATCACCGATAATAGGAATGTTTTTTTCGGAAAAACGGGCGGCCCACTTCGGGTCGCTGGCAATAAAGACAGGGATGTTGTTAATGAAAGCAACCCCTGCTTCCAGGGCGCATTCTGCGTAAAAACGGGACGCTTCCTCTGAACCTGCAGGCAGATAGTTAAGCATTATTTCTGCACCCGAATGGTGCAGGGCGGCAACAATTTCGTCTTTTTCCTGTTCGGGAACGTCACTCGGCAGAAAAGTGTATTTTTCTTCAAAAGACAGCATATGCTCAGATATTCCGTCGCTTACTTTGCCCATCTCAACTTTAACTCCACAGGGCGGCAGATCAGGGTAAAACTTATGGGCACAGTTTGGGGAAGAAAAAACAGCCTCGTTTATATCACGGCCGACCTTGCGTTTATCTATGTCAAATGCAGCAGCTACCTCAATATCAAAAGGTCGGTACCCTCCAATATTCCAGTGCATTAAACCAACAGCTTCTTCTTCCATTTTATCTCGATAATAATGTATTCCCTGGACCAGTGCGCTGGCGCAATTACCCACACCAACGATAGCGATCTTTGCTTTAGACATTTCCGTTCCCTCTTCCTGCATATATTGTTGTGGACAAATCTGAAGATAGGGCAATATTTCTTTACCAAAGCTGTCCAAAAATTATTATAACGCATCGGGGACAATCGG
>PWSG01000152.1 GCA_003564055.1 Syntrophomonadaceae bacterium | reverse complement strand
GGACGGCTTGTGCAAAAAAGAGACGATGCTGAAAAAAAACTACCGCAGATAATGGAAGAACTGGAAAATGCTTTTGGTCTACTGCCCTTTTCCCGCGAAGATTTTTTTGAACTTTACCCGGTCCATCCTGTAACAGTTGAGCTGTTAGACGAACTGCGTCCTCTCTTTTCCCAGCACCGTGGTGTAATCGATTTTATCCACTATCGCCTGGCTGGTGATTCCGGACGCGGCATTGAACCTTTTCTGGAGCAACCTGCTTCTGAACTGCTTACCCCCGATTATATTTTTGATCATTTTCGGGACCGCATACGTGAAACGGTCGAAACCAACCCTTACAGTGAGCAAGTTTATCACCACTACGAGCGTGAAATAAACCGTATATTCAGCGAACCGGCCGATGCCCGGGTTGCACTGCGCCTAGTTAAACTGCTTATCCTGGGAGCCCTGGCCCGGGCACCCAGGAGTTTTTCCAGTGAAGAGCTAACCCGCTTACTTCTGCACAGTTACAGCAGCCTGGAAAGCAGGATTAACTACGACTATATTAATGAAATCATGATCCAACTGCAAACACACGGTGCTTATATAGCAGCCGTAGAACAAAAAGACGGTATTATATGCTATACCATTGATTTAAAAGCTGATGTAGGCCTTTTAATGGAGAAAAAAATAAATAAGATCATGGGAAACTTAACCCCAGGGGATCAGCGCATTGTAAACAACCTTATTCCCTGGATTGACGAAAGCTACCTGCCATTAAAACAACTTCAAAAAGAGCCACTTCGCAAGGAAGAAATCACCTGGCAAAACACTTTGCGCACAGGGAAAACTTTTTTTAACACTCCCGCAGAACTAAGTCCTGAGATGCTTGCAGACCTGGAAGAAGAGTTGAAAAGCAAAGAAACCGATTTTATTTTCTTCCTGAGCCCGCCTTTTTTTGGTATAAATGACAGAGACACCTCACCCTGGGCAGTATTTAACAAAGAACTAAGCGATGAGTTACGCCGCTCAATTATTCTATTGGTGCCCCGAGAAATTAATACAGCTGAAGAAAACATGCTGCAGAGGGCTTACGCCCATCATCTTCTTCAGGATGAGTATTCCAATGACAACAGCCCGGTAGGCAGGCAAATTAGCAAACAACTAACAGTTATACTGCAGGAAGAAAAATTTAAGGTTAAAGAGTTGTTCCGCAACCTGTATTTCCAGGGGCGCCTGCGTACCGGGGAACACATGCCCTCGCCATCTTCTTTTGGTTACGTGCCTTTTACCGACCTGATCGCCCGTATCGCTGCCGAAGTCCTTAAGAATAAGTATCCACGACATGCCGAAATTCGCCCCTTGAGTGAACAGGTTTCCGGCAGCCTGATTCAGCGTACACTGGACCTGCTCTTCTCTCCACAGCTGGATGCAGAAGGGTTAGAACGTGGCACCAAAATGGTTATCGAAAGCCACCTGGCTCCCCTGGGGCTGGTCAAGAAAAAAGGGCAGGGCTATCACCTGGAAATCAACCCAAAATCATCTCCACTTACGGCGGAATTCTTAAGCCGGATTCCTGATACGGGCCTAATACCTTTAGAGCGGCTCTATAATCATCTACGCAAAGGCCCCTTTGGTCTCAGTTCTACGGGTTTTCAAATTCTGGGCACAGCAGCAATTTTGAGCGGTGCAATATCTTCTTACCAGGGCGGAAAGCGTCTGGCCCCAAGCCAGGTTAATTACTACCGCTTTTGGAACATTGAAGAGATCGGACCCGGAACTCTGATCAGACAAGAACTACAAAAGGTCCTAACTGAAATACCTTTCCTTCCGTCGAAGCTGCGCAATTCTCCCCTGACTTTTGCCACCCAACAGCAAACCTGGGAAGCTGTTATCGCATTTAAGGTAGAATGGACAGGGAAGGCGGCAGATATTAAACGCCGTATAGAGCAGTTAAAAGAACACCCCTTCTTTAGCTCTGTCAACTGGGATAACCAGGAAAAAACAATAAACCGTTTTATCACCTTTTTAGAAGAAATAAAAACCTCTTACGCTTCAAGGGAAGGGTTGGAACGTTTTCTGGCTGCTTGCCAATCTTCTCCCCTTATCGCCGCTGACTGGAACCGCTTATCTGCACTGGAAAAGTTTTTTTCAGAAGATCTGTCTGATATTCTCCGTATTAGTCAGTACCTGAATGATAAAAAAATAAAAATTCCAAGCAGTGAAAAGTATAAAACACTGCAAAAGCATTATACCCTCTTGACTGATTTGCTGGAAGAAGAAGCTCTTCTATGGGAAGAGAAATACAGGGAAAGACTTAAGCGGGAATTTAAACAATTTCGTGATAACTATATTACCCTCTATCTTGCCGAACATGATCAAGCAGTTGGACCAGAAAGAATAAAACCATACCGTGCAATCATGGAAACTGATGCTTACCAACTTTTAGAGCAGTTAGGAAAAATTAACGCTGTTATGATCAAAAATGATCTGGTCGAGATTAACCGTGTTCTAGCTGAACCTCTCGACAACGAGTGCAGCGCTGCAAATGAGATGCGCTTGATAGAGCAACCTCACTGCACCTGCAATTTTGCTCTCGGCAACACAATAGAACTGCCCGCTAGAACTGCCCTGGAAATACAGATCAGGCGTGGATTAAAAGCTTACCTCGAAACTTTACAGGCACCTGAACAAAAACAAAAAATTAAAGCCCATGCCGAACACCTGGAACTGGTCGGCCGACGCCGCGAAGCTGCGCCTCTTCAGGAACTAATCAAAATTGACATTGCTGCAGACGAAAAAGTCCTGATTAAAAAGCTCGGTGCTATAATCAACCAGACCACTATAGATCAGATTAACCGGGCTTTGACTGGAGATGCCATGATAGTTGAGCGTTCAGTCGAAGAACTGCAGGATCTGATGGCCGGGCGGGTCTTTAACACGTCACAATTAAATGAGCTTTTTCAAAGCTGGCTCTCAGGCAGCGAATCCAGTCCCCCGGATTATATCAGGGTCACTCAAAAAGAAAAGCCTTCCATTGTTACCAGTAAAAGCAATGCGATCGAAGCTGCAGATCAGGGTCTGCAAGCACGGCCTTTCCTTGCAGAAAAAGCGCCACGCCTGATTCCTTTAGCCGGTCAGGTCAGGGAAGAAAAACTTTTTGCCCTGGCCCTTCTCTGGGGTTGGTTGCACAATTTTTTTCCGCCCGGCGAAAAAGGCGACCCTGCTGCAAACACCGCCGATTTTTTTAAAAATCTTGTTTCCGAACACCTGAAAGTGGAAAGCAATGACGAAAATGACTATTACACCGCTCTCAAGGATTTAGGAGAATTCCTTTTAACGGAAAAAGAAATCCTACAACCAAGTTTTCTGGAGAGTGCTGCTGCTGCAGCAACCAGCCTGGTTACCGTTGAAGAGCTAATCGAATACTTTTACCGTTTCACTTCAGCTGCCCCCCAACGCTTCGAAGCACTGCTGGAATTGTTAACTGACGAACCCTTCTTTCCCGCTTTGAGTCACGAAACAGCTAAAAAGCTGGCTGTTCAAATATCTGCAGAAGAATCTGTGCCACAGCTTAATATTATTACCGGAATGCTAAGTGAAGCCGGAAAAAACTTAAGCAGGGAAAAAATCGGCCTAAATGATAAACACCGCTTAGAAAAACAGTCTTTTCTGCAAACCCTTCATACTTTAGCCAAATGCAGCCTGATTTTAAATGATACGGAAAAAATCGTCCAGAGCACGCCTGAGAGTGACAAAAACTGGGAGCGCTTATACCACATGCTGGCGCCTTTTGAACTGGCCCTTGCCAGCCTGGAAGAGCCCTCGGTAAGAAGATTAGTTCCCGAAGCCACTATAAAGCACCGGCGGCGGCGTTACGCGTAGCTGCTCGAACCTCTTAATGAAGCATTTGCAATTCATTAAGAACAGGAAACTTCTTCTCGCCGCCAGACTCTATATAATCTATTCCGGCAGCTACCCGGTTGGACTTCTAAAGAGAAGGGACTTCAGGGAGTATTTTTGGCAATTATAGACGGAGCCCGCCTGGATGTTTGGAAAGCTTTGCTGGATAAAGCCCTTGCAGATTATAATTTGCAAATTTTGCGTGAAGGTTTGCTGTGGGCAATGCAGCCTACCGTAACAGAAAATCAGCTGGCACCCTTAAAAGAGGAAGGGCTGCTCGGCCATGTTTTAAATATGGACGAACAGCTTGTTGCAGAGTTAATATCAGACCCAAATGTTTTTCTTCAGGCAGCAGATAACTTAAAGGCTCTTTCAGCAGGAAAAACACCGCTGAAGGCTCTAAAATTCAATTTTATTGACGATAAGATTCATAGTTCCCGAGACAAGCTGCCAGTCCTGCTTGAAGAACTTCAACTCCAGACCCGAAAAAAACTTCACCCCCTGCTGGAATATCTGCCCCCGGGGGCAATTATGCTTATAGCCGCTGACCATGGTTTTAGAACTAACCTATACCATAACAAAGATAGTAAGGAAGAACCACTCTACCTGCACGGTTCTAATACATTCTTTGAAGCTCTTGCCCCCTGGACCCTGGTGAAAAAAAGATAATAACCAGGGCGTAGTTTAATAACAAATTAGTATTTGCTTTACAGTTTAATTTTTTTTGTTTGAGCCCGTTCTGTAAACCAGCTGAGGTTTTTCTATCATAACCTGCGTATCCGGCGGTACAGATTCAGTAAGC
>PWSG01000155.1 GCA_003564055.1 Syntrophomonadaceae bacterium | reverse complement strand
GCGGACTTTGATAGCTTTAAATTTAGCAGGGTCATTGCTGCAGTGTTCCTGGAGAACTGCTCTTCCGGCAAACCCAAATGTACACAACCCATGCAAGATCGGTTTTTCAAAACCGCCCATGGTGGCAAATCCTGGATCAGCATGCAGTGGATTCATATCACCGGAAAGCCGGTAGAGCAAGGCTTGTTGTGGCAGAGTAGGCATTTCAACAATTTTATCCGGAGACCTGTCCGGTGGCTCAAACCCTGGTTCAGGACCTCTTTCGCCGCCAAAACCACCTTCACCGCGAATGAAAGTACTGAAAAGGTTTTTGAAAATCGCTTCTCCTTTTGAGTCCCTGGTAACAACCTCAATTTCCACAACGGCTCCCTTTACTTTATCGTAGATGGCAGAAATTTTAGGATAGGATATCAGCTTGCCTTCAACAGGAATCGGTCTGTATAACTCCAGGTATTGTTCACCATGCAACAGCATTGCAAGGTTGAAGTCCATCCCCTCCATACCGACAATACTGAATAGGGCCCCGAAGGGAGGTATTACTCCATATGTAGGCAAGGCTTGCAGGTCACTCTCATAAACAAACTTCAACTCATCTTCCTTAGCGCCGGCTCCAACTCCAAGAGCATAAAGAATAATATCCTTATTATTGTATGTATACTCGAGTGATGATAACTCTTTACCAACCAACTTTGGATCAATCGGCATCATTAAACTCCTTTCTTCTTTATTCTCCGCTCATTTTCGACAAAACTGTTCCGGCCTGTTCCATCGCCGAAGAATATTCCCTGGCGCTATCCAGGCTTTTTATCTGATCCATTTTTTCAATAAGCATTTCGATAGTTATTTCATTTTCTCCGCCAAATGTAACACCGGCGCCTTCCACTACCGCAGCACGGGCAAAGTATCCGGCCCCTGCACTAAACATTTTTCCACTTTCTTCACAACCTTCAGAGCAAAGCCAGCCAACTAGAGGAGCAACAAATTCCGGTTTAACTTTACTGATTACATCTTCGGGCATCACTGTAAAAGTCAGCCGGGTGCCGGCAGTTGGGACTATTGTATTGGCCTTGATATTGTATCGCCCGCCTTCCTGGGCTACGCAATTCATGAGTCCGGCAATACCCATTTTTGCGGCACCATAATTCGTCTGGCCAAAATTCCCATACAGACCTGCTGCCGATGCAGTGGATACTATGCGCCCGTAATTTTGTTCTTTCATGCTGGGAAATGCTGCTTTTGTACAAAAGAAAGTCCCATCAAGGTGAACAGACATTACCATTCGATAATCGTCAAGTTCCATTTTTACCAGACTTTTGTCCCTTAAAATTCCGGCATTGTTGATCAAAATGTCAACTTTGCCATAGGTGTCCAGTGCTGTAGCAATGATTTTTTGTGCACTTTCATATTCAGCAACGCTATCGTAGCTGGCAATAGCTTCACCACCGGCTGATTTAATCTCATCAACTACTTGTTGAGCAGGTGTTGTGTCTGAACCGCTGCCATCAAAAGAACCTCCCAGATCGTTTACAACAACCTTTGCTCCCCGGGAAGCCAACAGCAGGGCGTAAGCTTTCCCCAGACCACCTCCGGCTCCGGTAATTACCGCTACCTTTCCGTCAAACCTGATCTGTTCCACAGTTTAATACCCCCTTAAAAATATTTAAGTATAGCTTATTTTATTAAATGGGATTAATCAATATTTTTAATCAATTATATATTTTAGAATTATTATGTATTATGGTGCGGATATATTAAAATTACGAGAAAGAAACATATAAAAAGCGTACAATAATTATATAATTGACATATTAAATAGCGAGACGGCTCTATCCATGCATTTAGGATCATTTTCATGTAATTATTTAGCTGAGATATTCTTTATAGAGCGCCCGCCCGATTAACAACCTCTGGATTTGGGCGGTACCTTCATATATCTGGAATACCTTGGCATCGCGCATCAACTTTTCTACCGGATAATCTTTTATGTAACCATATCCGCCTAAAACCTGAACTGCATCAGTGGTTACGCGCATAGCCATATCTCCGCAAAAAACTTTTGCGAATGCAGCTTCTTTCGAATTATCAAGTCCCCGGCTTCCCTTCCATGCTGCCTGCCAGGCCAGCAGCCGACCCGCCTCTATATCCTTTGCCATGTCTGCCAGCATAAACATTACAGCCTGGTGCATTAGAATCGGCACTCCAAATTGCTCTCGCTGACCGGCATACTTTACCGCATATTCCATGGCGCTGCGGGCAACACCGACTGCCGATGCTCCAACTCCCGGGCGAGAATGATTAAAGGTCTGCATGATAATTTTAAACCCCTGTCCCTCCTCTCCTAAGCGGTTTTCAAGGGGAATCACTACATTGTCAAAAACTACATCAGTGGTATTTGCAGCCCGCTGACCCATTTTATCCTCTTTCTTGCCTACCGAAACGCCCGGTGTTTCTCGTGGCACAATAAAAGCGGTGATTCCTTTATGGCCTAATTTGCGATCTATGGAAGCAAATACGATGTAATAATCTGCCACCCCTCCATTGGTGATAAAGGTTTTGCTTCCACTAATAATGTATTCTCCGTTTTTCTTATCGGCTGTTGCGCTAATCGAGGAAACATCAGACCCAGCCCCTGGCTCAGTAACGCACAGGGCCATTAATTTCTCTTCAGAGCAAATCTTAACCATGATATTTTCTTTCTGTTCTACGCTGCCGAAGTAAACAAGTGGAATTGCCGCCAGGCTATTGATAGCGATGCAGCTGCCTATCCCGGAACACCCGGCTGACAGCTCTTCTGCTATTAACAGCTGATCAACTGCACTTAAACCGTCTCCTCCACAATTTTCCGGAATTGCACCGTAAACCAGGCCTGCCTTGAAAGCCTTTCTGACAATTTCTTCAGGATAATCACCAGTTCGGTCAAATTCGGCTGCAACTGGTGCTATTTCGGTTTCAGTAAAATCGCGGGCCATCTGCTGAATAGCTAACTGTTCTTCACTTAAAGAAAAATCGATCATTTTTGGCCTCCCCTGGTTATTGTTTGCAGAATAAATTATAAGATATTAAGCAGAAGATCTCATCAGTAATTAATTCTGCCAGAATTACCGGATTTTTAATCACGCAGGTCAAATATTTGCTGGGCTGATATTCTGTTTTCGAGGCCGGTCTTTTTTGCTGCAGCTTCAAACGAACAGGTATCAACTTCAACGGGAACTTTAAAGGTGTTCTTCAGATCAAGTTCAAGATCATTTTTTAAGCTTTCTTCATTCACTCCACTGGATCCTTTCACCACAACTTTAAGCAAGTCGCAACCCTCTGAGCATATTATTTCTGAATAGCAGGTCAATATATCTTCCCTGCTAACTAAATACTGCCTTAAAACATTGCCATTTAACTCGACCAAAGCCTCCTTATCCCGCAACTCCAGGTAAAGGTCTTTGCGTTCAATATTTCCCAAAATACGCGGTACAGTGCGGCGGCAGTTTGGGCATGGTTCTGTTGTTAAACCTTCCGTGGTTATATCGCCTGTCCGAAATCGCAATAATGCGGTGCCCCGGGAATCAAGGTTGGTTACAACTACCTCACCGGGCTCACCTTCGCCAAGGGGTACTCCGGTTTTTGGATCAACAATTTCAATAAAAACATGATCCGGGTTGGTATGGTAACCAAAACCGGGCTCACACTCGGCCCATCCAGACTTTGCTTCAGATACAAAATATAACCTTTGCACCCTGTTTCCGGCAGCATTAACCTGTTGCATTAATTTTTGTATTCTTTCGACATAAATCATGGGGGCATAATCCATTCCGATTAGTATCCTCTCTAATGCGGGCAAATCCTGACCAAAATGTTTGCATGCCTGCAGGATAGCCAGGGCATAACCGGGGTAAGCAACAAGGACAGGTGCTTTCATATTATTCAGGGCTAATATGATCTTTTCCATACCCAGCACTCTTCCCCCACCCGAATGCAGGGCGGTAGAGCCAACATTTATGGTAGAGTAAAACATTTGCCAGAAAGAAACATTGGGAGCGAAGCTTAAAGCATTAAGAACAGTATGGTCCCTTTCCAGCTCTAAGATGTCAAAAGCCCTTACGGCAACTTCTTTCAAGTTATCAAGGTCATACCTTGTAAAAACCAGGGGGACGGGTTCTTCGGTTCGCCCTGCAGTATAATATAGTTGGATTAACTTGTATTCACCTGGGCTCGGCTTGCTTTCTTTTTTAGCGAACAGACCAAATCCTCGTTTTTTTTGCGTTTTGTTGTCTTCAGGGGATTGTTCTAGAACAAATTGCTTCGGTTTAAGTGGATCTGCATCGGAAGGCACCATATCCTGCTTGTTAGTAAAGGGTAATTTTTTTAGATCATCGGTGCCTTTAATTAAACCGGGATCAATATTTTTGCTTGAGAATAAAGAACGGTAAGGGTGCTTTTCACTAAACTCCTTTAGCATTCTTGCAAGCAGTTCATCCTGCATTTTTTTAATATTTGGTGCCGTCATTCGACTGACTTTCGACCATGCCTGCATGTTTTTCCTCCTTATCTGACTGTCCAATATTATGTGGGACGGCTATCAACAATTCTTTTTTCTTTAAGTTCTGTTTCCATGCCCAATTGACAGGCCAGTTTTTCAAGGGGCATGTAAATAATGTTAGTCAGGGAAACCTCGGTATCGCGCACTACTTTATGTTTC
>PWSG01000217.1 GCA_003564055.1 Syntrophomonadaceae bacterium | reverse complement strand
TGCGTGGGAAGCGGCCGCTTATTCGCACTGACGGCAGCTATATTCGCGATTACTTTTACATTGAAGATGGCGCCGCTGCTTACATGCTGCTGGCGGAGAAACTTGCCGAAAGTCCTGATCTGGCAGGTGAAACTTTTAACTTCTCAAATGAAATTAAGCTTACTGTTCTTGAACTGGTTAAAAAGATCCTGAAGGTGATGGGTTCCAGGCTTGAACCTGACGTGCGCGGTGAAGCGAAACACGAGATACGGCACCAGTACTTAAGCGCTGAAAAAGCCAGGCTGCGACTTGGCTGGTCGCCCTTGTTTGGCCTGGAAGAGTCCCTGGGGAAGACTGTTGAGTGGTACAGGGGATACCTTAAGAGATGATCGTTAATATTTTAATTGCCACCATCGATGATGGCATTGACAGGATAGAAGAAATCCTGCTTGATCCCCGTCCAGATGTTAAATATATTGTTTCGCACCAGGTCACAGCTGAAGAGTACAGAAGAGAACCCGCCGCGCTTGAACGCGAAGATGTGGTAGTTGAACAGCTGAAAGGGCGCGGGATATCCCGCAACCGCAACAATGCCATTGCTGTTGCCGACGGTGATATTGCGCTGCTGGCAGACGACGATGTCCGCTACCGGCAGGAATACATTAATGCTTTAATAAAAACCTTTAATGACGACAGCAGCATAGATGTGGCCTGCTTCAAGATTGCTACCCCCGGCGGGGAAGAATCATACAAAGATTATGCTGAGAGAAGCTATTTGTTAAATGAAGAGGTTCATCATTACGTTTCATCTATGGAAATAGCTTTTCGGTTGAAAGCGGTTAAAAACAGAAATATTGTTTTTGATCAGCGTTTCGGGCTGGGCAGCAAATTTGTCAGCTATGGTGAGGAAGCTGTTTTTATTCATGACTGCATAAAGGCCGGGCTAAAAGTGAAATATGTTCCCGTTTACATTGTAGAGCATTCAGCGCAGAGTGCTACAAAGATCAAAGCGGATTATACAGCAGAAAAAAATATATTCAAAGGGGCATACGATGCCAGGCGTTTTGGCTGGCTGGCTTTCCCCGCGGCCTTTTTAGGCGCCTGGCAATTAAGGGCGCAGCTAAAAAAAGCTAAAAAACCTGCCTTTCAGTACCTGCGAGAGCGTCTGCGCGGCGCCTGGCATATTTACAGGCAAGGTAATTATTAACAGGAAAGGTGATGGATGTTTTGTATTCGCTGGTTAGCGTGCTGCTGCCGGTTTATAATGGTGAGGCTACTGTGCGGGAAGCGATTGAAAGCGTCCTGGCCCAGGATTACCCGAATTTCGAGTTTATTATTGTTGATAACGCCTCAACAGATGGCACGGCAGGAATCATTAGAGAATACATAAGTGATAGAAGGATCAGGCTGCTGCGTAACGAAACGACATTGCCGCGCCTTGATAACTTTGTCAAATCATTTAATTCCGCTGCAGATGAAAGCCGCTGGCTTAAGTTTGTCGGCGATGATGACCGGCTGCTGCCTACCTGCCTGACAGATATGGTTAGCGCAGGTGAAAAATCTTCCCGCACGGGCCTTATTACTTCTTATTACTACGATGGAGATCGCCTGGTGACAGGTGTTCTGCCAGAGGATTCGGAAGTGTTTCAGGGACCGCAGTTGTTGCGGCGCCTTCTTTTGGAACCCGAAACGCGGTCAGTTGTTTTTTCTCCTGCTTCACTTATGGTTTCCCACCGGGCATACCTGGAAATGAGGGGTTTTCGCACCGACCTGCTTCATGCCGACAGCGAGCTTTTTTACCGTATCCTGAACAGCTATGATCTTGCTTTTGTCCACAAAGCGCTTACAATAACTGGTTACCACAGCGGGTCAGGCCAGGCCGGCAGCACAGCCCGTGGGTTTACCTTTAAGGAAGCTTACCTGATTCGCTACCATAATCTTAAGCGGTATGATAATGTTGTGCTGAGCCCGCTTGAAAGGGAAAAAGTTAAAAATAACCTGGTTACCGATTCAACAGGGTTTATGCTAACGCGTTTAGCTGCAGGTGATTTTAGGGCAGCTCTTAAACACCTGAGTTCAATTCCACCAAATGCTATATACCACCTGCCGCTAAGCATATTCTATTTTGCGATTTTGGCTGTAAAGAAGCTTATGCGGCGTGACCCGATCCGTATTCTTAAAAGCAAGCAAAATGTGCATCATTCGGGGGGAGGTAACAGTTATTCTAAACGATAAAAGAATTCTTTATGGCGGGGGCAGCGCCTGGGCCGATCCAAACGAACAGCATGATATGTTAGAAAGGCTATCTATTTCGAATGTGGTTATCTGGGCCAACCCATTTGGCAAGCTTGGCGGTGCACTGCTGCCGCGGATAACCACTTTGAAGGAAGGCCTTACAATTTATAATCCGGGAGTTAATTATCTGCCCGTTGCCTGGCTGAGCGGTTTAAACGAAAGACGCCGCTTGCTGCAGGTTAATTTGTATTTGATTGAAAGGGATTTCGAACCTGACCTGGTCTGGATTGACGACAAACGAGCAGTCCTTTTTGCTGCTTATCACGGCAAAAAGGGTGCGTTGACACTTTACTATGCTCATGAGGATTTGGATAAAACAACTTCGCGTGAAGAAAGGCGACAGGTCGCTAACGCTGTAGATGTTGTTTTAACTCCTTATTCTGCGCTGTACAAAAAGTACCGAGAGCATACAAGGCAGGTTTTTCTTTTAGGCGGAGGCAATTTATTTTTTGCTGCTGAAGACTGCGCAGGTTTGATGTCAGAAGATGAAGAAACGTCTGACGACATGCTGGAAAAAGCTTACATGGATTCCTTGCAGCAATGTCTGGAGGAAATAAGTAGTATTTTGGAAAAAGAAATGGCTAAAAAGAAAAGGAACTGGTAGAGCACTTTAAAAATTTGTCTCAGCCGATTGGTCTTGTTGAATGATAAGCGGCGCCACGGGGACGGTTCGAACGTCTCCAATAATCTGGTTTCTGACCCCTGTTTTCTCAACTTTAGTACCGAAGCCGATGGAAATGTCCCTTTAGCTCAAGTTCCCTTGGCTTAAAAATAATAGTTTCCCAGCGGGGTTCCAGTGGAGGTGCTTTGTTTATTGGTTGGCAATGATGAGCAATTAAAATTGCATAATGACAATAACAAAGCAGGCAGTTTTAAAGCAGGTGAAAGCGAATCTGCAGGCAATGAACCGGCCGATTCTTTTCATGATCAAAAAGTAAAGGGGTCCGGTTTTAATTTTCGAAAGCTCTTTTCCGATTTGGCTGTATACAGTTCAGGGAGCCTCTTGATCAAGGGGATGTCTATTATCTCTGCCCCTATATTTACTCGCATTTTTGAGCCCGCCCAGTACGGGGTCTGGAGTTTCATTAACGTTCTGGTTGCCTTTTTAACGGGGATTTTGATACTGGGTGGAGATAATGCTTACACCCGTTTTTTTTTCCAGTGCAAAAATGAAGATGAAAAAAGAACCCTTTCGGCGACCTGGTTTTCTTTTCTTGCCCTGTGGAGTATCGTTGTTCTTATCGCAGTTGTGCCTTTTAGCGCGACCCTGGCAGACTGGATGCTCGGAGATGACAGGTACAGGTTAGCCCTGGCGATTGGCCTGTTTTCAAGTGCACCGACTATGATGAACCTGATTCTCTCCCAGGCCCTGCGCAACCGTTTTAGGGCCAGGGCGTTTACTTTTTTAAACGTTTCCACCGCGGTTTTAATTCTTGGCCTGTCGGTGCTTTTTGTTCTTAGCTTTGACCTTGGAGTAGCCGGAGCGCTGCTCGGCGCAGCAGTTGCTTCTGTGCTGATGATTCCTGTGCGTCTCTTTTATATTCGTGATCTGCTCAGCTGGAGCTTTTCGATTGTTTTTCTTAAGAAATTGCTTGCCTTCGGATTACCCCTGGTGCCTATGAATATAGCTTTTTGGCTTTTAAGCAATGCAGACCGCTTGATGCTGGTGCGTCTGGCCTCGCTTGATCAGGTAGGTCTCTATTCTATTGCTGCGGCAATGGCAGCAGTGCTGATGCTGCTGCAGACGGCGGTAGGACAATCGTGGCTGCCGCACGCGGTTAAAGTCTACGAAGAAGACAGCACGTATGCAGCGCAGGTTTTTAAACGGACCATGGTTTATCTATTGGCTGCTTCCGGTTTCGTGGTGACCGGCTTTGTTGCCCTGGCCCAGGAAGTGCTGTTTGTACTGGTGCCGCCGACTTATTACGGCGCTTTTGCCGCTATTCCTTTTCTTGCTGTCGGTTTTTTATTTTTTACAACTGCGCAGGTTTCAGCAGTTGGGATCATGGTTAAAAATAAGACAATTTACATTATGCTGGCCTGCTGGTTTGTGGCTGCCGCTAACATTGGTTTTAATGCCCTCCTAATCCCGCGTTTTGGTATTGCCGGAGCGGGTGCTGCGACGGGAATGGCTTATATTTTATTTGCCCTCAGTTATGCCCTTATTTCGAGAAAACTGTGGCCGGTTAATTATCCTTTAAAAGTTATCTTTGCCCTGCTAATTGTGCCCCTGTCTTCTATAGGCCTGATAGCCTTGATTGCCTTTGAAGGTCCGGGTCTGTGGGCAAATTTCCTTTTAAAAATGGCGGTGCTGGCGGCCTGTGGAGCGGCGTTATTTTTGATATTAGGAAGGGTGGAGCAGTATAATATATCTGATCTGCTGGTTGTTTTGAAGAAAATAATGCGCTGGCAGTAGCTGGT
>PWSG01000263.1 GCA_003564055.1 Syntrophomonadaceae bacterium | reverse complement strand
TAATATGGAATATTTAGCTGGCGCTTAGTTACAACAATATATGAAGCAGGTATAGAAGTCTGCTTGTTTTTTACGCAAGTTTGTTTGACGAAAAAGATTATTAAAAAGAGCTTCAGGAGAAGTTGGTGGCTTAATGCTTATTAATGCGCAAACCAGGTTTTGTTTTCTTCTCGGCAGCCCCGTTAAACATTCTTTATCACCCTTGATTCATAACAGCGCTTTTCGGGAGCTTAACCTTAACTACGTTTACCTTGCCGCTCATGTTGGAAAAGAGCAGGTTGGAGCAGCCGTGAAATCTTTAAGAGCCTTATCGGCTGCCGGGGCAAATGTTACAAGCCCCTATAAAGAAGCGGTTATTCCTTATTTAGACACGGTTTCTGCTGAAGCGGAAATGATAAAGTCTGTAAATACAATTGTAAACAAAGACGGTATCTTGTATGGAACAACAACTGATGGTTCCGGGTTTTTCCAATCGCTAAAATATCAGGCGCCAGATTACAGTTTTGCGCAGCCGGTAATGATTATTGGGGCGGGCGGAGCCGCCCGCGCGGTAGCCTATACCCTTGCCAGAAGCGGTGTTGAAGAAATGTATATTGTTAACCGCAGCATTGACAGGGCAGAAGATTTAGCCGCTCTTATCGGTAAAGAAACTAAAGCCGGCAGCTGTACAGCCCTGCCTCTTGAAGCAGATAAGCTCAAGGGGATGCTTAAATCCTGCCGCCTTTTTGTTTACGCGCTGCCCGAAGATAATGAAAAGTTTATGGCTGCTCTTGCTAAAAGCAGCCTGACCTTTAGCAAGAGCATTTTCTATGATCTGCGTTACAGGCCGCAGAAAAGCGAAGTTATGGAGTGTTTCAGCCGGTCCGGGGGCAGGGCTTTTAATGGTCTTGGCATGCTCATGTGGCAGGCAGTTTTCGCTTTTGAACATTTTACAGGGCAGAAGGCGCCCGTAAAAGCGATGCAGAAAGCAGTTAAACTTTAATTTGCAAAAACTAAGCGCAGCTTAAATTATATCGAGGTGAAAAATGTTGGCAGTATTTAGCCGCCGCCTGGAAGCGACCCTGCTTGAAGCGAAAATAATTAGTAAGGCACAATTTGAAACTGTTACAGGTGAACACAGGGTAACGGGCAAAAGGGTGAGCAAGATACTTGTTGAAAAGGGGTATGTTACTGAAGATAAACTGCTCTCTGTTATGGAAGAGCAGTTTAATATTCCCCGGGTTAATTTAGACAGGTATTCAATCAGCCCTAACGCACAAGGTTTAATTACAGCTGAAACTGCACTGCGCCACTGCGTGATACCGATTGCGAAAGAAAACGGGCAGGTTACCCTTGCCATGGCAGACCCACTTGATTTGGAGGCAATTGATGCCGTGGCCATGCTGACCGGTGCAGAGGTTAACCCTGTTGCCGCCAGGGAAAGCAGTATTAATTACCTGCTCACACAGCTTTACAGCATGAATGATACTAAAAGCGAAGCTTTTCAGACTTTAGAGGAGGAAGATAAGAAGGGCTTAAAGGAGAGCAGCACTGAGGAATTTATTGATCGTCCCGCTAAAGAGCAGGGCGATGAAGCTCCTGTGGTGCGCATGGTAAATACATTAATTGAAAGGGCGATCGAAGAAGGAGCAAGCGATATCCACCTGGAGCCAACCGATGAAAACTTAAGAATACGGCTGCGTTTGGACGGGGTTTTACATGACCTGACCGCGATTCCGAAACATGTCCGAGCCAGGGTAGTTTCGAGGATTAAGATTATGGCCAATTTAGATATTGCCGAGCGCAGGTTATCCCAGGATGGGAATATCAAGTGGGGTGGCACAAAGGGCGGAATAAGCCTGCGTGTTTCCACCCTGCCCACCATCCAGGGCGAAAAAGTGGTCATTCGCCTCCTGGAAAAAGATAAAATTGTTTTGCCTCTTGATAAACTTGGTTTTACAAGGAGCAATTACAACAACTTCCTCGGGCTGCTTCTTAACAGTGCCGGGTTACTGCTGGTAACCGGACCGACCGGCTGCGGTAAAACGACGACTCTTTACTCAGCGCTGCACTACCTGAACCGCCCCGAAGATAATATTATTACCGTAGAAGATCCGGTCGAGTACCGCCTGAAAGGTATAAACCAGGTCCAGGTTAACCCGCGGATTAACCGCACTTTTGCCGGCGCCCTGCGCTCTATTTTACGCCAGGACCCGGATGTAATTATGGTCGGAGAGGTAAGGGATCTTGAAACTGCCAAAATGACGGTTCAATCGGCCTTTACCGGCCACCTGGTTTTAAGCACCCTGCATACTAATAATGCTGCAGGGGCTGTAACCCGTTTAATTGATATCGGCCTTGAAAACTACCTGGTAACCGCTTCCCTGGTCGGTGTTGTCGCTCAGCGCCTGGTGCGCAGGATATGTGATAATTGCGTTGAAGAATACAGCCTGACAGAAGATGAGAGGTTATTTTTCAGGCGCTATTTTCGAAAAGAACCGCCTGCTAAGCTCTTAAGGGGTCGAAAATGCAGCAGCTGCAGCAGCACCGGTTACCGCGGCAGGATTTCAATCCAGGAGGTTTTAGTCTTAAGCCGGGAACTGCAGGAGCTTATCTTAAGGGGCGTTACGACAGAAGGCTTGCAAAATAAGGCTGTTGAACTGGGCATGGTTCCGCTAATCCAGGATGGCCTGCGCTGCATAGAAGAAGGCTTAACCACAGTAAATGAAGTGATTCGGGCCACCTTTAGCAGTTTGGTTGAAGACGACATTTTAAAACCGGCTGAAAGAGCTGCCCTGATGGCCAGCCTGCACAGAGACAACGATTAAGCTAAGAAAGATTAGCTTTTTTAGTTAGATATAAGGGGTTTATATAAAAAGTGATCAGGATCAATGAAAAAGGGTTTACCCTGGTAGAGCTTTTGTGCGTGCTTATGCTTCTCGGTATGCTCGTTACAATTGCCGCCCCTGCTGTTAAAGATTTTAGCAGCAAGAGGAATTTAGAGCTTGCCGCGCGCACTATGGCCATGGATATGCGTAAAACACAGCAGAAAGCAATTACCTGTGGCTGGTCTCAGCTGATCGAAATGCGAGAAAGCAGGAATGATTATTTAATCAAGGACGGCAAAACAAGCGAACGGCAAAGAGTGCGCCTGCCCGAGGGAATCAGTTACCGATCGAATAATTTCCCTTTAGTAGGCGGCTATAACCTGCTTCGCTTCTATCGCAGCGGGGCTCCAAATAGAGGCGGCACAGTAGGTTTGACAAATGATGCGGGCGATGTCATATATGTTATTGTTACGCCTGCTACCGGACGGGTAAGAATAGCAGAGGAATAGCCTTAAGAGCAGGTAAAACGGGAGAAGCTTTTGAATAACAATAAAAAGGCTGTTAAGAAGAATATCATTTTAACCGGTTTTATGGCTACCGGCAAAACAGCTACCGGCAAAGAACTGGCCAGGCGCTTAAAAAGGCGTTTTGTTGACACCGATCAGGTGGTAGAAGAAGCGGCCGGCATGAAAATAAGGGATATTTTTGAAAAGGACGGTGAAGACCGCTTCAGGGATCTTGAAAGTGTAGCAGTAGCCGGCCTGGAAAGTCATCCTGCCGGCAGCCTGGTTGTGGCTACAGGCGGTGGGGTTTTAATGCGCAAAGAAAACCTGGCCAGTCTAAAAAAGCACGGCCTGCTTGTTCTACTGACTGCCACCCCGCAGGTAATTATCGAGCGTGTTTCCAAAACAGAGGAGCGCCCCCTTCTTGACGGACCTGATCCTGAAAAAAAGGTAAAAGCCCTCCTGGCCCGGCGCGAGCAGTGCTACAGGGCCTGTGATTTTAATATAGACACAACTGCTAAATCTGTTCAGGAAGTAGCGGAGGAAATAATCGATTATTTGTCATAAAATAAGATATTTTTTCCGCAAAGGCAGGATTTAATAAGCGGCAGAGGAAATAAAATGAACAGAGTTTAAGCGGGAGGATTTGATAAATTGAGCGGGTTAAAAATTCTTGTTCTGCATGGCCCAAATTTAAACCTGCTGGGTGAAAGGGATCCGGATATTTATGGCAGCCTTACGCTGGGTGAGCTTAATAAAGCGCTAAAAGAGAGAGGTTTTAAGCTGCAGGCAGAAGTTACCTGTTTTCAGTCAAACCATGAGGGAATCCTGGTTGACCGAATCCAGGAAGCGGGGCGTCAGTACGAAGGAATATTAATAAACCCCGCAGCTTTTACTCATTACAGCTATGCTTTAAGAGATGCCCTGGAAGCCTGCAATCTGCCCCTGGTTGAAGTTCATTTAAGCAATATATATGCCCGTGAACCTTTCAGGCGGCACTCTGTCATTTCTCCCATAGCCGGCGGCGTTATTTGCGGTCTGGGGCCGGACGGCTACCTTTTAGGTTTGGAAGCGCTGGTCGGGCTTATCAGGAAGGGCCGGGAAAAAAAGAGATGACCCCACGGATAAATAAAATCCGGCAGACATTGAAAAAGCATAAAATTGATGCAATACTGATTACGAACCCGGTTAACCGCCGTTATTTGAGCGGTTTTGAAGGGACCGCCGGGGCTTTATTAATCAGCCCGGAGCGGGCATACCTGGTTACCGATTTTCGTTATCTTGACCAGGCTGCCAGTCAGGCCCCTGGTTTTGAAGTAAAGCGCTGGAAGGAAGATTTTAATAAATGCCTTTCTGAGCTGATCAATGAAAACGGCTGGGAAAAG
>PWSG01000190.1 GCA_003564055.1 Syntrophomonadaceae bacterium | reverse complement strand
TCTCCAATTTCCATACCCACCCCTACATTAAAGAGATTAGCAAAGAATAGTGCAATAGTTAGGCCGATAATACCGGTAATATAATAAAATAATAATGTTTTTCCCAGCATGCGGCCCATCTTGATCCCGCTTATGTTAGCAACACCAACTGAAAGTGTAGTAATTACCAAAGGCACTACCAGCATAGAAAGCAGGCGAACCAGGATATCACCCAAAACTCTTAAAGGTGTTGCGGCTTCGCCAAAAATAGCGCCGACAATAATACCCAGCAGGAACCCAATTAGTATCCATCCCAAAAGGCCTATCTTTTTCATTAATTTCACCTCCCTTCACTAAGCTTTTAAGCACTGATTGGTAAAATAGATTATAGCATATATTTAGCAGAAATAATATATATTTCAAAATATAACATCAAATATTTAGCTTGAAGTGTGTTGCTTTTTCCCGACTTTTACAGTTTAAAAAGGAGAAAGCCCCGGCGATGCAGAAAGCACGGGGCTTTTTTGGCTATTCCTTTGATATGTAATCGGTTTGATGTGAAAATATTCTTATAGGGTTATTCTAACGATAGGAAACGGTCAAAATTCGAAAAATAAGCAGGTTATTAATAGAAGCTGGGGAAATTCATAAATTAAAAGCCAGAAAAACGTTAAAATAAAACTGTAAATAGAGCGGTTAGATAGCTATTTATATATTAACAGCGAAATGAAAGGTTTGCCCCGCCCTTTAAAATAGAATCCCCAAAAGTTGGCAATGGTAGGGTAGGTTGCCGTTGAATTAAATTCTAGGAGGATTATTGATGCAGAGTAAACCGCTATTATTAACTAACTGCGTAATTCTTGATTCCGGGAGGCACAATAAAACAGGCGAAACTGAAAGGGTTTCGGCGGCTGCCAACAGCATCTTGTTAAAAGATGGTTTTATCACTGCTGTAAGTGATTACCGGAGTTTAAAGGGTTCAGGTGAGCATTGTGAAGTGGTTGATTTAGAAGGAAAGACGGTTATGCCCGGAATCATTGACAGCCATGTTCACCTTCTGCAAACAGGATATTTAAAAACCCAGCTAGATTTAAAGAATACTGCCGGGATTGATGATATTAAAAATCGTATAAAAATAGCAGCTAAAAAGAAGCAGCCGGGGGAGTGGATTATAGGAAGGGGATGGGATGAGAGCAAATTTCCGATACCGGTTTTTCCAACCAGGTGGGATCTGGATCAGGCCGCTCCACTGAATCCCGTTTTTTTGATCAGGGTTTGCACTCACGTTTTTATTGCCAATACCCTCGCTTTGCAAAAGTCAGGACTGGAAGGAGGGGCTGCTTCAATTCAGGGTGGGGCTGCCTACCGGGATAACGAAGGCAGGTTAACGGGTGTCCTGGCTGAAAAAGCAGGAGACCCGGTTTACGATATCATCAACCAGGACGCGAAAATGGAAAAAGATGCTCTCAGGGCAGGTATCCGATATATGGCGAAAAACGGCATCACCACGGTTCATTCCATGGCTATCGGAATAAAGGATTCCAATCACTATTTCCGTCTAATGGATAGTTATCGAGAAGTGCTTCGGAAAGAAGGATACCCGCTCAGGGTAATTCTTGGTGCGGAATGTGAACTGCTTGATCATTTGATAGAAAACAAAATTGACTTTTTGGCGGGAGACTCATTTTTCCGCCAGGGTTATATCAAGTTTTTTCAGGACGGTTCCCTTGGCGGAAGAACAGCTCTTTTAAAAGAGGAATATTCTGATGACCCGGGAAACTTTGGACTGCCGGTAATGGAGGTTGCAGAGTTAAAAGAGATTTCACAAAAAGCCCATAGGAATGGATACCAGTGTGCCTTTCACTCTATAGGTGATCAGGCCGCTTTACACAGTATCCAGGCCTTGGAATCTTTGGGAGATGAAAAGAATGCACTTCGTCACAGGATGGTTCATGCTTCACTTGTAGATGATACTATTCTTGAGTCTCTGCGCAAATACCGGGTTGGTGTCGATATTCAGCCCGGGTTTCTCTCAAGCGATTATCGCTGGTTAAATCAGAGGCTGGGTCCGGAGAGGATGAAGAGGGCGTATATATGGAAAACCATGATGAAAGATAAAGATTTGCTGCTGGCCGGGAGTTCAGATGCCCCGGTAGAAGAAGCTGCCCCATTTGCGGCGATACAGGCGGCGGTTACCCGTAAAACATTAAAGGGTGAACCGGAAGGAGGATTTTTGCCTGAAGAATCCCTGGAAATTGAGGATATGCTGAAGTGTTATACCATAAATGGCGCTTACCAGTATTTCGAAGAGGGTGTAAAGGGAACCATTGCTCCCGGTATGCTTGCTGACCTGACGGTTCTCTCAGACAATCCCTATAATACTCACCCGTATCAGCTTAGAAACATTCATGCCTTGATGACTGTGGTCGGAGGGCGTATTTTTTAGTGAAGGTTTTGTTGTAAGGCATAAGGACAACAAAAATATGTATATGCTTATTTTTTTAAGAAAGTGGTATAATTATCAAAAAGGTTGTATCCAATAATGAATAGATCAGCAGAGCTTTTTCTAGAAGCAGTTATAAAATATAAATCCATTGCCATTTATATTCCCGGTTCTCCGGATCCGGATGCTATTGCTTCAGCATATGCCATAAAGATAATTCTTAAATACCTTGGGATAAAGTCAAATATTTTTGCAGAAAATAAGCTTTCCCTGCCCCAAAACCAGGCGTTTATTGACAGTTTGGAAATACCTGTAGTCTTTGGACAAAATGTTAACCCAAAAAAATATCAGGCTTATATTGTACCGGATTATCAGAATAACAGGGTGTAGCATATTGGTGATAGTATTCCCTGTGCTGTACACATTGATCATCACGGTAAGGCAAAAAAATCCTTTAAAGCCGACTTTTCTCTTATCAGAACGGATGCAGGCTCAACTAGCACATTGGTTGCTCTAATTGTAAAGAACATGGATATTGATATTTCCAGGCGTGACATGGCTTCGATGGCTACAGCCCTGACATTCGGCATTCAAACAGATACTGACAAATATAACTATATGACCCCACTGGATGTTGAGGCACTGCGGTTTTTACTTAAATTCACAGATAGAACTACTCTGCGGGGAATAACCAGCATGCCCCCATCACCTGAAACTCTTCTATACTATAACAAGGCAAAAGAAAATGAGGTTGTTTATAAAGACTGGGCATTTTACGGAATTGGCTATATTGACAATTTAAACAGGGATACTATTGCTATTGCTGCTGATATGATCCTTAAAAATTCGGAACATAAAGCAGTGGCTGTTTTTGCCCTTATTGAAAATCTTAAAAAGGGTGAAATGTATCTTGACGTTTCGTTAAGATCGAATAACCGTTCTCTTGACCTCAACAAATTGATAAAACGAAATACCCCGGACGGAGGGGGAAGAAAATATAAAGGGGCGTACCAGGTTAAAATGAACTATTTTTTAAACGCCCCGGATAAAGATGCGTTGTGGAGTGTTGTTGAAGCCACCACAATAGAGGCGCTTCGCAAAAGCAGAGATACCCTTTATATCACTGGAATAGAAGGCATCTTCGACAATGTAAGGGACAGGATTGTCTCCTTCCTGAAAAAAGATAGTGAATAATAAAACCCGGGTATTAATAAGCTTTTTTATGCTTGCTTCATATTCTAACCGGTTGTAGACCGGTAATAAAAGATAAAAAGTGTTTTTAAAAAACAGGGAGGTAGGAATTATGGCAATAGTACGGGGGACTATTGCATTGATCGGTTCAGGTGAGTTGTCCGCGACTATGGTCGAGACTCATAAGATGCTCTTATCGAAAAGCAGTTCACAGGGAAAAGCGCTGTTTCTCAATACTCCGGCGGGATTTCAGGATAATGTCGACTTAATTGCCGACCGGGCTGTTAAGTTTTTTGAACAGCAGGTGCGTCACAGCATGGAGGTTGCATCATTTAAATCAGCTGAATCAGCAAATTCTTTGGAAGGCGAGAAAGCATACCGCCTTCTTAGCGAGGCTGGTTTTGTTTTGATCGGTCCGGGCAGCCCCACTTACACTGTGCGGCAGTTAAAAGAAACTCCTATCCCCGCCATAATCAGCGCCATGCTTACAAGAGGAGGCTGCCTTGTTGCCGCCAGCGCCGCTGCGCTTTCTGTCTGCAGTCATACTCTTCCGGTCTATGAAATATACAAGGTAGGTGAACCGCTGCACTGGGTTGAGGGATTAGATATTACGGGTAACCTTGGTCTTGAACTGGTTGTGATCCCCCACTGGAATAATGCAGAAGGAGGCAACCATGATACGCGGTTTTGTTATATGGGAGAAAAACGCTTTCTTGATCTCGAGGATCAACTTTCTTCCGGCACAACTATTTTAGGAATTGATGAGCATACTGCTTGCATTTTAGATTTTTCTTCCCGCGAGGCTTTCGTTGAAGGGCTCAGTCAGATAACGATCAGGCACGGTGGGAAGGAAAAAAAATTTTCGCACGGTGAAAAAATCACTTTTGATCAAATGCTTGACGGGACCGCTGCTCTGTTTACCGGTGAAAAAGCCGTAGAAAGCGCAGTATCCCCTTCTGAGGTTGCCGTGGGGAAAAACGAGTCTTTTTGGAACCATATGCACAGAATAGAGAAAGATTTTTATAGCTCGCTTGAAAAACATGATTTGGCTGCAATAACTACGCTGCTTCTTGAGGCAGACAGGCTTCTCTGGCAGGC
>PWSG01000048.1 GCA_003564055.1 Syntrophomonadaceae bacterium | reverse complement strand
TATAAGGATGATTATTGAAAGCGAGGGCGATCTAAACGAACAGCAGTCCGAAAGGGTTCTGTATCTTTTAGAAGATTTAGATCCTGCGTTAGATGAAGTGCAGAGAAAATATTTTCGTTAAAAACATACTTTTATTTTCGTTAAAAACATACTTTTCTTAGGAGATGCTAAGCCTGCGCTTCTGTTATGCTGCTTGAACAGTTGCCCGGCGGTTGAAATTTTTGGCGCTTGAATAAATAGATACGTTTAAATAATAGCCAGCTTGTTTATAACCGGGGAGTTTTAAACTTGATTTTTAAAGAGACGGCTTTAAAAGGCGCCTATATGATTGAACTGGAAGCTGCTGAAGATGAAAGAGGCTTTTTTGCCCGCACTTTCTGCCGGCATGAATTTGAAAGGCACGGTTTAAATAGTGCTGTTGCGCAGTGCAGTATTTCTTATAATGCCAGACGGAACACGCTGCGCGGAATGCATTACCAGGCAGAACCGCACACTGAAACGAAGCTGGTGCAGTGCGTGCGCGGGTCACTTTATGATGTTATTATTGATTTGCGTCCTGATTCGAAGACATACTGCTGCTGGGCGGGTTTTGAGCTAAGTGAAAATAGCAGGCGCCTGCTTTATGTGCCTGAAGGGTTCGCCCATGGGTTTCAAACCCTGGAAGACGATACTGTAGTTTATTACCAGATTTCTGAGTTTTATGCACCGCAATCCGCCAGGGGAGTGAGGTGGAATGATCCGGCATTCGGTATTAAATGGCCGCTTTCCGACCCGATTATGTCGGATAAGGACAGGCAGCTGCCGGATTATAAGTGATGAAAAAAGTTTTGCTTACCGGGGCAAGGGGTTTTATAGGCGCACACTGCCTGCGGTCGCTTTTGGAGCGCGGTTTTATGATTCACGCGGTAAGTTCCCGGGGGCGATACAACAACTATTCCGAGCAGTTAGAGTGGCACCACGCCGATCTGCACAACGCCGAGCACCTGCTCAGGTTGATGGCCGAGGTTAAGCCGGAATACCTGCTGCACCTGGCCTGGGATGTAACTCACGGGGAATACTGGCGTTCACTGGAAAATTTGCGCTGGGTCAAGTCAAGCTTAAGCCTGCTGCAGGCATTTATCGACAGCGGGGGCAGACGGGCTGTAATGGCCGGCAGCTGTGCCGAGTACGATTGGAGCTATGGATACTGTACTGAGCGGCAGACCCCACTTAATCCGGCAACACTTTATGGCATATGTAAAAATTCACTGCATATGATGACCGGGGGAGCCGGAAATGAGGCAAAGATCAGCACGGCCTGGGGACGGCTCTTTTTTTTATACGGTCCAGGTGAGCACCAGGACAGGCTGGTTCCCGCTGTAATTAATTCTTTGCTGAAGGGTGAAGACGTGCTCTGTACTCACGGTGAACAAATTCGCGATTACATGTATGTTAAAGACGCGGCAGCAGCCCTGACTGCCCTCTTAGATAGCGAAGTTGAAGGCCCAGTTAATATTGCCTCGGGCAAGCCAGTAGTTTTAAAAGAACTTATCGGCAAAGCAGCCAGGATGGCAGGTCGCCCTGAGCTTGTAAGGCTCGGCGCGCTGGCTGCGTCTAAAGACGATCCCCCGCTTCTACTCGCTAATACAAGGCGCCTCAGATATGAAGTTGAATGGCAGCCTCTCTATGACCTTAAGCAGGGTTTAAGCGAGACCGTGGAGTGGTGGCGGAAAAAGAAATAGGGCGAAAAGTTACAAACAAAAGGATTTGAAAGGCATTTTCAGTGTTGATTCAAGGAATATTGTTATAAAAGGGCGTGTTAAACATTGAAAACAGCTGATAAGTTAAACATTATTATCGCAGGTACAGGCTATGTCGGACTGACCACAGGATTGGCGTTAGGATACCTGGGGCACAATGTGACCTGTGTAGATAACAATACAGCTCTTATAGACAAACTGGAACGGGGCATATCGACAATTTTTGAACCCGGCCTGGAGGAGCTTTTAAGAGACAACAGCGATGATGTCAGCTTTACCGAAGAATTGTTTGAAGATCTGCCCCGGGCCGATATTGTTATTATTGCGGTAGGAACTCCGTCGAAAAAAAACGGCGATACAGATCTTAGCTTTGTGGAGGCCGTGGCCCGCAACATAGGGGCGGCGATGAACACTGAACATCCCCCTGTGATTATTAATAAATCGACAGTGCCGATTGGAACAGCAAGGCGGGTCGAAACAGTGATTAAAGAGGTGTTGGAACGCAGAGGTGCTGCGTGCAGTTTTTGCGTAGCTTCTAATCCAGAATTTTTAAGAGAAGGAGCAGCCCTGCACGACACCTTCTATCCTGACCGCATTGTGGTGGGCACCGAAGATGTGCAGGCTTTAAACCTGATTCGCCAGATGTACGCTCCCATTTTAGAACAGACCTTCACCCCGCCGCAGGCAGTTCCGCGCCCTGAAGGCTACAGTCTGCCGGCCCTGGTAACGACAAGTCCGACGAGTGCTGAATTAATAAAATATACGGCTAATGCTTTCCTGGCCACAAAAATATCTTTTATTAACGAATTTGCCGCGATTGCAGAAAAGGTCGGGGCCGATATTAACGAAGTGGCCAAGGGGATAGGCCTTGATAAAAGGATTGGCCCGGGGTTTTTAAAGGCCGGAGTCGGCTGGGGCGGCAGCTGTTTTCCGAAAGATGTGCGCTCAATACTATTTACCAGCAGCCAGTATAACTGTGAACTGCAGCTGGTCCAGGCTGCCCTGGAGGTTAACCGGCGCCAGCGTAAGAAGGTAATTGAAAAACTGCAGCAGACCCTGAAGGTGATCAGGGGAAGCACCATTGGTTTGCTGGGGCTTGCTTTTAAGCCGAATACGGATGATATCAGGGAATCTCCGGCCATTGATGTTATACAGGAACTGCTTGATATGGGCGCGCGGGTAAAGGTTTACGACCCCATTGCCCGCGAAAAATACAAGCTGGCTTACCCGGAACAGAATATAGTGTACTGTAATTCTGCCGCAGAAGCGGCGCAGGAAAGCGATGCTGTCGTTCTGTTAACTGACTGGGACGAGTTCTGGCACCTGCCCTGGGAAAAAATTGGCGACAGCATGAGCCAGAAAATAATTGTAGATGGCCGCAACATGCTTAACAGCGATGAGCTTCGCCAGCTTGGCTTTACCTACACCGGAATCGGTCGCTAAATAATTGCGGGACACATTAATTAATTATATTTTCTGACATATAAAAAGGCAGCTTAAACTTAAAATTTCAGCTGCGATCAAGAAGCACCGGCAGCTGCCTTTTGTATTTCGGGTTGCGGAGGCAAAAAGTAAGGGGCTGAAAAAGAAAAAGTAGAGGGGCCCTGCTCAGGCATAGCTCGCTAAGCCACAGGAGACGGTTCGAACCGTCCCCATGGCGCTGCTTATCATTCAACAAGGACAATTGGCAGTAGTTACAAAGTAAAAGTAAAAGTAAAAGCTCTAAAGATAATTTTACCAGCAGATGACAGCGTTTATTGCGATTTTTAATTAAAGCAGTTTTGGGGGCAGACGGTCGATTAAAATCACCTTTATTATTACCCGCGCTGATGATCTTGGTGGGGCCCAGGTACATGTCAGGGACCTGGCGGCAGATCTTCATAAGCGGGGTGAAAATGTAAATGTGCTGGCCGGTGGAGATGGGCCGCTTTTTGATGCCCTGCTTGAAAAAGGTGTGCCCTGCCAGAAACTAAAAAAGCTGGTTTATCCAATTGACCCTCTGCGGGATTGGCTGGCCTTCAGGGAGATAAGAAAAAAATTACTTGAGTTAAAGCCTGACCTGGTGACCACGCATTCGAACAAGGCAGGAATGCTGGGAAGAATGGCGGCCAGGTCACTTAATATACCAGCAATTCATACATCACACGGTTTTCTTTTTAGTGACAGCCCAAACAGCCCAAGGGGGCTTTTTTACCGCCTGATGGAGAAGATTGCCGCCAGGGCGGCAAATAGGGTTATTGCTGTGGCGGAAAGTGAATTTCAGGCGGCAAAAAGCCTAAATGTTATTCCGGCTGCCAGGATGAGAGTTGTTCACAACGGTCTTCCTGATATTTCATTTCCGCATGCGGTTAATCCTGCAGCCGAACCTCCGTGCCTGGTGATGGTTGCCCGTTTTTCTGAACCCAAAGATCACCTTACCCTGCTTCAAGCGTTAGATGCCCTGAAGGATAAAAAATGGCATCTTACCCTGATCGGTGATGGCGAAGGCCGCGCAAAAGCTGCAAAAACCGCAGCTGAGCTGGGTATAAGCGAACGGGTCGATTTTGCAGGTGTGCAGGAAGATGTCACTTCTATTCTTTCCAGCAGCCAGATCTTCGTGCTCACTTCAAAAAGGGAAGGTTTTCCGATAAGTGTACTAGAAGCGATGCGAGCGGGGCTGCCTGTAATAGCTTCTGATGTTGGTGGGATAAAAGAGGCGGTAGAAGACGGGAAAACCGGTTTTGTTGTTCCTTCGGAGGATATAAACGCCCTGCAGGACGTTATTTCACAACTGATAGAAGACCCAGGTTTAAGACAGTCTATGGGCGAGGCAGGGCGCGAACGCTTTTTAAGCCACTTTACTCTTGAAAAAATGACTGAACAGACTTTAGCGGTGTATCGCAGCGTGTTGTCATAAGTTATCTTAAAAAGATTAATTGAAAGTAACTATCTATCCTAATGCGTAGTGTTTAGATGCCAAACATAAAGTTTCATAAATCATTTGTG
>PWSG01000270.1 GCA_003564055.1 Syntrophomonadaceae bacterium | reverse complement strand
TAACAGATATGACTTTTTCATTCATGACCTGTTCAATAGTGCTTTTTTCTAGGTTTTCCTTATCTACTGCCACAAGGTCTTCTTTTGAGACATAACCGGCCAGGCAGTTGTTTTCATCTACTACCGGTAGCGAACTAATTCTATGTTCTGCTATCATTTTTAATGCATCAATTACACTTGCATGAGATGTTATAGTTATTGCTTCTTTGTTCATACATTCTTCAACTTTCATTATTCATCCTACTAGCAAATTTCTTATAGATTTTAAGCACTTTCACTTTTCTTATTTTCTGATTCGGGGACTTTTGCTTCACCCACTTTGAATAATGCGTAACGTACACATATCGGTCCGACTATTTCATAAAAAGCGATAGCAGCTAATTCCACTGCGATAAGCATGGTGGCCACCTCAACAACCCCATAGAGCCGGTCCTGCACGTACATTAATAAGCCAAGGCTTAGGCCGGCCTTAGTCATCATGGCTGTGCCTAAGTGTCTTTTAACATTTTCATCGGCTTTAGATACTACTGCACCCAGGTAACATCCACTGTACTTGCCAATCCAGCGGACAACAATATAAACAGCAGCAATAGTCCAGTTCGAAAGCAATACTTCAAACTGTAATAAGGTGCCAGCCAGGGTAAAGAAAACAATAAAAACGGGCAGGTCAATGTAATTCATCACTTTAAAAACGTCATCCCGGTAAAAATTAGCGATAATAACACCGCTGGTCATTGTTACTAACAGGGCGGATAACTCCCAGATTACTGATAGTCCGGCGTTTAAAAATACAATTCCCAGCATAGCAGCCAGGATCTCCAGGTCTCCCGAGATGCGTTTTAGAACAGGCACTGATAGGAAGCCGACGGCTATGCCCAGGACTATGGATAAGACAACTTCCATAATCGGCGGCACCAGTTACATAAACTGGATTGCATTTGCTTCAACTCCCAGGCTGAGAATCATGCCCACTGATAAGCCCACTGCCAGGATACAGAAGACATCATCTAAGGCAATAACGCCCATTAGAGTGCTGGTAAAAGGACCCTTGGCACGATACTCCCTGATTACAGCCATGGTCGCAACCGGAGTTGTTACTGTTGCCAGTGAAGCCAGCAGTGAAGCGACTACAAAATTCTGGCCAAGGATATATACAATAGCCAGGTAGACCAGGCCAAAGGTAGTTGTGATTTGCACTAATGTAATAACAACAATACTTTTACCTAAATTCCTAATCTTTTTCCAGACCAGCTCTGCTCCGATTAACAGTGCAACCATACCCAAACCTAAATCTTTAACAGGCTGAAGACTATCATGAATTGAGTCGGGAATTGTATCAAGTATAGATGGGCCGAGGATAATACCGGCTAAAACATAACCGGCCACGGCAGGGATTTTGATTCTTTTTGCTAACTGACCGCCGACATAGCCGGCGAATAGCAATACTCCAAGAGCGAGAGCAGGATTCTCTATTGTATACATTAGTATTCCTCCTGTTATGGTGCATTTTTGTTATAATTCTGCTGCAGTTAGTTTAGCCTTTGGTACAGTAAAAAGCTTCTGCAGGTATTACTGCAGAAGCCATCAGCTCTTAAGCGGTTTGGGTCACAAACCCGGGTGAGCTTCATCACCTTTAATTATTATATAGCATTATAACAGCAGACTTTAAACTATGTCAATAAAGATGCAAACATGAGACGGGGGGACGGGGGGATTGACTCATTTGCATTTCCTTTTATCATTAAAGATTTTAAGTAACAACGTGTCGGGCTATACCGGGAACAATTTAACTGGCAGGTGAGCATATGATTTAGGGCTAAGGGCGAGCTGTAAACAATGAGTCAAACCCCCCGTCCCCTTGACACACGTCCCCTTGACACGGTGCCAAACTTTTTCAGGACAAAGGCCTGTGACACAGTGTTTATTTTATCAGCTTTAGATCTCCGACTCGTGCTTTAGTTCGCTATCATTAAGCTCGTAGTGCCAGGGCCCTTGATAAACTCAGGGCTGTAGTAAATAGCCTGTCAACTTAGAAAAGGAAGATATCCAGGCGGGCAATCAAACCTCCGAAGAAGAAAGCAACGAAAGTAGTGAGCAGGAGAATCGCTACGGCGAAAGATACTTTAAATTCACGGGACACGGTTGCTACAATAGCTATGCAGGGTACGTAAAAAAGGCCGACTACCGCGCCGGTAAATAGCTGCAGCGTTGTAAGTTCAAGATCGAGCAGGGGAAGCACGGATAACTCGCGGCGCAAGATGCCAAGGATGAGGGGCGCGGCAGCTTCCTCTGGCAGCCTGAGCCATAGGGTAACAAGCGGGCTGATCGCCCTGCCAAATGCAGCCATCAAACCAGTTTCGTAAAGAACCGATGCTCCGGCCACGGCTGCAAACATCGGTAAAACGCCATCAGTAACATATAATTTTAACCGCAGCCACAACTTCTTGGCAACAACATCGATGCGGGGCACAAGCAGGTCGGGAATTTCCAGCAGGGTTTCGGCCCTGTTTCCTTCAATATAGCGATTTATAAACAGGCCTGCAGCAATCATTACCAGCCAGCTGAGAACAAACAGGGCGATCATCACCGTTACAGAACGCGCCGCCAGAAGCGAAATAAAAGCTCCCGTTTGGGAGATACAGGGCACTGCCAGGCAAATTAAAACGGTAACTGTTAGCCGTTCTTTTTGCGAACCAAGCGCCCTGGTAGCCATGATGGCCGGTATGCCGCAACCATAACCAAGCATGAAGGGTATTATGCTGGTTCCCGGCAGGCCAAGTCTTTTGAACAGACCATCCAGTAAAGCCGCCAGGCGGGGCATATAACCACTATCTTCAACCAGGCTTAACATAAAATAGAACGATAAAACATAAGGAAGCACTAAGGTAAAAGGCCATTCCAGGCCCTTGATCAGAAAACCATATTCGCCGATAAAAATATTTTGAATCGTTCCAGCTGGTATTAACAAGGAAGTAAAATTGATCAGGGGAGGAAATATTAAACCTCTGAACAGGGGCAGCAGGATAAACTGGCGCAGACCCATTCCGATTCCCACAATACCGGCAAAGACAAGGATCAGGACCAATACAGCCAGCATCAGGCCCGGCCAGGGATTGGTCAACCGGCGATCCCACTTGTCACGGCTGCTGTTATTACTTGTCCCCGTCTTTCGTAAAACTTTTTCAGTAAGCATTTCAACATTATTCCAGGTTGCTAAGATGCTTTTTGTTTCATTATCAGTAGCACCTGTTTCAGGGTTCAGCAGATTGAAAATATGTGTTTTAAGTTCTGCAACCCCCTTGCCGCTAAGGGCAATAGTTGGAACGACAGTTACCCCAAGGATATCTGTAAGCGCTTTAATATCAACAATATACCCTTTTTCAAGGGCCAGGTCGCCCCTGTTCAGGGCTACCAGCAAGGGAATTTTCAGTTCAAGCAGTTGTAAGAGCAGGTAAAGGCCGCCTTCGAAGTTTCCGGCATCAAGAACGTATACTATCAATGCCGGCTGGCCCATGTCCATAGAAACAGCTGCCTGTTGTTTCCCACAGCAGGCCGGCGAAGACTTTCGGCTGAAGCTATCGCCGCCTTTACCACAAACCATTTCCACGGCAACTTCTTCAGCTTCACAGGTTGCACAAAGCGAGTATGTGCCGGGAACATCTATAAGGTTTACATGCCTTTCTCCATTCCTGATCACGCCGCTGGCATAGTCTACCGTAGTACCGGTATAATTGGCAACCCTCACGTTCAGGCCGGTCAGGCGGTTAAAAAGGGCGCTTTTACCCACATTCGGGGCACCCATTAATAATACGGTTTGCTCCATTATTTCACCTTTAGATTATATCCACGATAATCTTTTCTGCAATTATTTTACTTAAAGCTACCTGGCGATCTCCCGTTTTAATCATCAACGGTCCACCAAAAAGCTGACACCCACAGCACTGGATGATTTTTCCTGGCCGCAAACCCAGTGAATAGAGCAGCGGATGTTCAGGTATGCTGACCAGCCGTGCGCTGCTCCCAGGCGCCAGGGAACCAAGGTTGATGCTTTGAAGGTTAGAGTTCAATTCTCTTTCTTGACAGACCGACATATGTTTTCACCCCCGGATAAATAGCCTGCTATAACCACTTTCAGGCTTGACAACCGCTTAAATTGGCATAAAGCACAGAAAAGTCAAATGTTGTTTTATCCTGCCCGATAGAGTCGCAAAAAAGCGGCGCAGTGGGCAGCAAGTCATACTGGTGAGCCATCTCGCGACGGGGTCGGCGAAATACCAGACGGGCCTTTGAATCAGTACTTTGCAAAAGGTTATCAAGTATTGCTTTCTTAGGTCTGGCCTGCAAAGCGACCAGGGCAACATCAAAATCAAATGGAATAATATCTGTTCCATCCAGATGCACTACTGTTACCATGTTTTCCAGTTGCTGTGCCGCCACACAGCGGCGGGAAACTTCAACTGCCTCTTTGTCACAGTCAATCGCCCACACGCGTGCACCGGTCAGCCTGGCAATTAAAATTGCCGTAAAGGGTATCCCCCCGCAACCAATATTTAATACGCGGTCTCTATCATTGATCGCAGCCAGCTTTATCTCATTACTGACCACTTCCCGGTAAAAATTAGCATATAGTGAAACAATGGTTCTGTTACCTGTTACTTTTTTTTCCAGAAAAGCGACTATTTTGGGTATTATTTTCATACAACTCCTCCTCCGAATCGACCAGCGGAT
>PWSG01000037.1 GCA_003564055.1 Syntrophomonadaceae bacterium | reverse complement strand
CTTACTTGTAACGGTAGGTAATGCGCCCCCGAGATAAATCGTAAGGCGATAGTTCAACCAAAACCCGGTCACCCGGCAGGATTCGAATGAAGTTCATCCGGATTTTGCCGGATACATGAGCCAGAACCTTGTGACCGTTCTTTAACTCAACCCGGAACATGGCATTCGGCAGCGGCTCGACCACAGTGCCTTCTACTTCAACTGCATCTTTTTTTTTGCTCATGTTGCCAGCTAACCCTCCTCGTCGGAAACCCCGGCTACAGGAATAAGCTCTTTTAGTGACTTAATAACCTCGCTGTCAGTTAACTGAGCAGAATTAAACATTCCATCCGGAGCTGCTCTGCGTTCATAACGCTGCAAATGAATGATGTTTTTCTTCTTCGGCCGAGAAACTGGCCGACTGCGTCCGTCGACCAAAAGCACATGCTTTTGGTCCAATTCTCCGATTACCAGATAATGTTTTCCTTTATCACGACCGGCCAAAGAGCGGACCAACTGCCCCGGTTTTAGACCCACCATTGTTTCGCCCCCTTAATCCAGGTTGGGAGAAGTCAGTATTTCAGGCCCATTATTGCCCAGCGCGATAGTATGTTCAAAGTGAGCTGATAAACTGCCATCAGCGGTAACCACAGTCCACTGATCATCAAGGACTTTAACTTCCCAACTACCTGCATTAACCATCGGTTCTATAGCCAGTGCAATTCCTTCTTGCAATACGGGTCCGCGTCCCGGTTGACCAAAATTTGGAACCTGTGGTTCCTCATGCATATCTTCGCCAATACCGTGCCCTACATAATTACGAACAACTGAAAACGAATTCTTTTCTACATAGTCCTGAACAGCGTGGGAGATATCGGACAACCTGTTTCCAGACTTAATCGCTTCTATAGCTTTCTCCAAAGACATGCTTGTAACTTCAATTAGCTTGTGAGTCTGCTGCTCTACTTGACCTACGGTAAAAGTTGCGGCAGCATCGCCGTAATAACCATTTAAGCGCACCCCGACATCAATGCTGATTATATCTCCCTCTTCAAGCCTGCGCAACCCGGGAATACCGTGTACTACCTCGTTATTAATAGACGTGCATATCGATGCCGGAAAATTATTGTAACCAAGAAAAGCCGGTTCTGCATGGTAACTGCGAATCAGTTTTTCTGCGATCTTATCAAGCATAGCTGTTGTTATGCCGGGCTTAATCGAGTTTTCCATCTCCTGCAAAACTTCGGCAACTATTTTACCCGCTTCCCGCATTAGCTTAATCTCATGCTTCGATTTTAGCTTAATCATAATAAATTTCTCTATTTCATAAAGCCCCGATAACTGCGCATCATCATATGGCTTTCAATTTGCTTGAACGTTTCAAGCGTAACACCGACTACAATAATCAGACCGGTGCCCCCAAACACAATGCTCATTCCTGTTATCCGTTCCAGGATAATTGGAAATACAGCAATAAAAGCAAGTGAAAAAGCCCCTGCCGTGGTCAGGCGAGATGTTACCCTGGCCAGGTAATCGGCTGTCGGGCGCCCCGGGCGAAGTCCGGGAATAAATCCACCGTACTTTTTAATATTGCCGGCAACCTGGAATGGGTCAAACTGAACCGCTGTATAAAAGAAAGCAAAAAGTATAATTAAAGTCATATATAATAACAGGTTAAGGTTTGTTCCCCAACTTAGGCTCTCTGCTATCCTCTGCGCCACAGGGTGCTGAATAAAACTAACCATTGTCTGTGGGAAGCTTAATATGACCGAAGCAAATATGACCGGGATAACCCCTGCCTGGTTTACTTTCATCGGTATATGCGTAGCCTGGCCGCCATACATTTTACGACCTACCACGCGTTTGCTGTACTGCACATTTACCCTGCGCTGACCCTGGTCAAGACCAATAATACCAACTATCAGGGCAAGAAGCATTACAACAACAAGGATTATAACAAGGAGACTAATCTGGCCAACCTGGTATTGCTCAAACGCCATAGCTACGGCTATCGGGAACCCGGCAACAATTCCGGCAAATATGATCAGGGATATGCCGTTGCCAATTCCTTTTTCTGTAATTAGCTCCCCCATCCACATCAAAAACGCAGTACCTGCGGTTAGCGAAATGATAATTGTAATATAAGATAATAGTGTTCTGTCTACCACAGCCTCACCGGCAATAAGCGTCGAAAGGCCTAGTGCTTGAACAATGGCAATGACAATTGTCCCGTAGCGGGTAATCTGTGATATTTTTTTACGACCCTCAGGACCTTCTGCACTCCATTCCTTTAGTTTTGGAATGACGATTGTCAATAAATTCATAATAATTGAGGCGTTAATGTAAGGCATAATACCCAGGGCAAAGATGGTAAAGTTTGCCAGGTTACCGCCACCGATAATATTAACAAACCCGAAGATGGTATCCTCCTGGAAAAATTCAGCCAGCAGCGATGCATCTACACCGGGCACTGGGATCGCCGATCCTACCCGAAAGACAACAAACATAGCCAGGGTAAAAAGAATCCGGTCTCTAAGTTCTTTGATCCGCAATGCTGTACGGATTGTTTCCAGCAATTTATATCACCTCTGCCTTCCCACCGGCTGCTTCAATTTTTGCCCGAGCCTGCTTACTAAAACTATGGGCATGAACTTCAAGCTTACGATCCAGTTCACCGTCCCCCAGTATTTTCAGCGGATCCTGTAGGCTTTTTAGCAGTCCTGCTTCAATTAAATGATCTGGTGTTACCACTGTTCCTTCTTTAAAACAGTTAAGATCACCCAGGTTTACAATACTCCATTTCTTTTTAAATATATTTGTAAAACCCCGTTTCGGCAAACGCTGAAAATAAGGCATCTGTCCACCCTCAAATCCGCAGCGCACACCTGAGCCCGAACGGGATTTTTGACCTTTCTGGCCGCGACCGGATGTCTTACCCAGGCCGGACGCAATACCTCTTCCCTTACGCTTAGCCGCTTTCTTAGCTCCCTCAGGAGGTCTTAATTCGTGTAAACGCATTGGTTACACCTCCCTCTACAATACAACTATATTTATTTTGTTTCTACAACATCGATTAAATAATCAATTGTTTTCGCCATACCCCTGATTACAGCTGTATCATTATGCACAACTGTTTCACCAATTTTTTTTAAACCTAATGCCCGCACTGTACGGCGATGATTCTGCTTGCGGGACAACGGACTGCGAACCAGGGTAATCTGTAATTTTTTTGCCATAGCTCTTAACTCTCCTTAACCGAGCAGCTTTTCAGTTTCAATGCCACGCAAAGCACTTACATCTTCAGCACGCTTTAGTGATTTTAATCCCTGCATAGTAGCGTTTACAATATTTATAGCATTATCAGAGCCTAAAGACTTTGTAAGAACATCCCTAACTCCAGCTAATTCTAACACTGCACGTACCGGACCGCCGGCTATTACACCGGTACCTTCGGAAGCGGGTTTAAGCATTACTTTTCCACCGCCAAAACGCCCTGTTACCGGATGGGTAATCGTGGTTCCGGTCATGGGCACTTCAATCATTTCTTTTTTGGCATTTTCAATGCCTTTGCGAATAGCTTCAGGCACCTCACCAGCCTTGCCCATTCCTGCTCCTACTTTGCCTTTTTCATCGCCGACAACAACCAGGGCGCTAAAGCTAAACCGCCGTCCACCTTTAACTACCTTTGCCACACGATTAATTTTTACTACTTTCTCGGCAAATTCCTTTGGTTGTTCTTTCTTTGCCACCCCTGCTGTTCCCCCCTTTCTAGAAGTTTAACCCGGCTTCACGGGCCCCATCGGCAAGCTCTTTCACCCTGCCGTGGTAAATGTAACCGCCCCGGTCGAAAACGACCTCTTTAATGCCTTTGCCTGCAGCCCGGCCGGCAACCAGTGAGCCTACTTTACGAGCTGCCTCCCGATTGCCACTGTTGGACAGTTCTGCACGCAACTGGGGATCCAGGGTTGAGGCGGCAACCAGGGTCCTTCCAGATTGGTCATCGATCACCTGGGCATAAATATTTTTGCTGCTGCGGTATACATTTAAACGGGGACATTCCGGTGTACCGCTTATTTTAATCCGTACTCTGCGATGGCGCTTCTTACGGCGGCCCAAACGCGTTTTTGCCTTTAGCACTACATTACACCTCCAGGCGATTATTTGCCCGCTTTTCCAACTTTCTGGCGGACGATTTCACCTTCATAACGTATACCCTTGCCTTTATAAGGCTCGGGCGGATAAGTCCGGCGGATAACAGCAGCAAAATTGCCAACTTCCTGCTTATCAATACCCTTGATCACGATTTTTGTAGGCGCGGGTACTTCAATTTCCATGTTATCGCCGGGATCAAATTCGACGGGATGCGATAAACCCACATTCAAGACCAGTTTCTTACCCTGCAATACGGCCTTATAACCAACCCCGACCAATTCGAGATTACTGCTGTATCCCTCAGTTACGCCCTTAACCATATTGTCAATCAGGGTTCTTGTCAAGCCGTGTAATGACCTGTGTTTCGGACTATCGGATGGCCTTTTAACATGAACCATACCCTCTTCCAACTCAACAAGCATATCCCCGGGCAGCTCCTGAAAAAGTTGCCCTTTCGGACCTTTAACAGTAATACTAGAACCGTCAATGTGTACCTCGACTTTGTCAGGCACAACAACAGGTTTTTTACCGGTTCGAGACATCGGTAAACCTCCTCACTATGCTACCAGATATAGCATAATACTTCGCCGCCAGAGCTGG
>PWSG01000273.1 GCA_003564055.1 Syntrophomonadaceae bacterium | reverse complement strand
CCGAATGGCCCTGGGCAAGAACATCTTCCAAAATATTTAAGTATTGCGCCCTGTGGCCCCCAAGAGAATCGAAAGCGCCGCACTTGACCAGGCTTTCCAGAACCTTTCGGTTGCATGTGCGCATATCTATCCGTGAAACAAAATCTCTTAGCGAAACAAAAGTCTTTTCCTGCCTGGCCCTGACAATCGACTCGATTGCCCCCTCTCCCACATTTTTCACTGCCGCCAGACCAAAGCGAATCCTATTTTCTCCAATTGGCGTAAAATGTATCTCACTTTCGTTTATGTCCGGGGGCAAAAGCTCAACCCCCATCCTTTTGCAATCGGCTATATATAAAGCCACCTTATCACTATTTGAGCAATAAACGGTCATCAAAGCGGCCATGTATTCCACGGGATAGTTTGCTTTTAAATATGCAGTTTGGTAAGCAATCATGGCGTATGCGGCAGCATGCGATTTATTAAATCCGTATGAAGCAAACTTTAGAATCAAATCATAAATTTCGACTGCCAGGTTCTCAGAATAGCCATTTTCCATACAGCCGTTTATAAATAGCTGCCTCTGTTCATCAAGTATTTCCATCTTCTTTTTTCCAATTGCCCGGCGCAGCAAATCAGCCTGTCCGAGGGTAAAACCGGCCATACGCGCAGCAATTTCCATAATTTGCTCCTGGTAAACAATAACCCCGTAAGTTTCATTTAAGATCGGTTCAAGGACAGGATGCGCATAATTAATTTGCCTTTTACCGTGCTTGCTCTGTACGAATACAGGTATCTGTTCCATCGGCCCCGGGCGGTAAAGGGCCACCACCGCAATAATATCTTCAAATTTATTGGGTATAAGATCCCGCAAAACTGAACGCATTCCCGTGCTTTCAAGTTGAAAGATCCCTGTGGTTTCTCCCCTGGAAAGCATCTCGAAAGTCTTTTCATTATCTAGGGGTATATTTTCAATATCTATCGTTTTACGATGACGTTTCTCAATATTTTCAAGCGCTTCACCAATAATGCTTAAAGTTTTCAGGCCGAGAAAGTCCATTTTTAGAAGACCAAGATCCTCAAGCGTGCCCATTGGAAACTGGGTTGCAATGGTGCTGTCAGTTGTCTTGTAGAGAGGAACAAGGTTAACTAAAGGTTCCTTTGCGATTACTACTCCTGCGGCATGTGTCGAAGCATGGCGTGGCAAACCTTCTACCGCGGTCGACATATCGAGCAGCTCCCGGTAATGGGGTTCCCTGTAGAATGATTGCATTTCCCTGCTCTGGTCCAGGGCTTTTTTAATCGTCATTTTAGGTTCATTCGGGATCAGTTTTGCTATTCGATCGACATCTGCATAGGGTATAGCCAGGGCTCTTCCTACATCGCGGACAGCAGCTCTTGCGGCCATGGTACCAAAAGTAATGATTTGGGCTACCCTTTCCTGGCCGTATTTTTCGCAAACATACTGTAAGATCCTGTCGCGCTTATCATCGCAAAAATCTATGTCGATGTCAGGCATTGATATTCTCTCGGGGTTTAGAAAACGCTCGAAAAGCAAACTGTATTTTAGCGGATCAATGTTAGTAATACCCAGGCAGTAAGCTACCAGGCTGCCTGCAGCCGAACCGCGCCCGGGGCCGACTATAACTTTCTCTTTTTTTGCATATTCGATTAAATCCCAGACAATCAGAAAGTAATGGGCATAATCCATCTCTTCAATGACATTAAGTTCATATGCAAGACGTTCTTCCATTATCTCTGTTATTTCCGTGTAACGTTTCCTAATCCCCTCGTAGCAAAGTTCTTTCAGGTAGCTGTTCGGGTTTTTGTCTTTTGGTAGATGAAATTCGGGGAGATAACGCTTTGAAAAATCTGTTTCTATGTTACAACGTTCTGCTATAAGCAAACTATTGCTGATTGCCCCTGGATATTCAGAAAAAAGACTGTTCATTTCTTCTGCCGTTTTAAAATAAAATTGATCAGATTCAAATTTCATTCGCTCCGTATCTTCAACTGCTTTTCCGGTCTGAATACAGAGCAGAACATCGTGGACTTGAGCGTCTTCCTTCGACAGGTAGTGCACATCGTTAGCCGCAACCAAGGGGATATCCTCTTCCTGCGCTATTTGCAATAAAGCCCGGTTCACAGTCTTTTGGTCTGGAATGCCGTGGTCATGCAGTTCGAGATAAAAATTATCTTTTCCAAACAGGTCACGGTAATATCGGGCAGCCTCATAAGCTTTTTCATGCTGTCCTTTAAGAATCAGGCTGGGGATTTCTCCAGCCAGGCAAGCGCTAAGACCAATAATTCCTTCCTGGCATTCCTCTAGAAGCTCGCGATCCACACGAGGCTTGTAATAAAAGCCTTCGATAAAACCTGATGATACCAGGCGCATCAGGTTCTGATAACCGGTATTGTTTTCAGCAAGCAGTACCAAATGATACTGAGAATCATCTCTTTTGGCTTCTTTTTGAAAGCGGGAACGCGGGGCGACATATACCTCGCAGCCCAGGATGGGCTTGATTCCAGCCTTCCTGGCTAAACGATAAAAGTCCAGCAGCCCGAACATAGTGCCGTGATCAGTAACCGCCAGGGCAGGCATGCCCAGCTTAACCGCACGATCGACCATTTTATTGATTCTTGCCGCTCCATCCAGCAGGCTGTATTCACTATGACAGTGCAGATGAACAAAGTTTTTCTCGGCCAATCTGGATCAACCTCAATTCATGTTAATATTATAAGTTTGACCGCACTATTATTAAAGAAGTAATAAATAGACAGACCAGTTTTTCCTTCTAATATAATTTCGACTAATTGAAGGATAGTTCCTTTACTGATTATACTTTTTTCGGAACAAGCTTTGTGGTACAATAGATCTTGAAAATTAAATAATATCTCGGCCCTTTTTAACCGTTTTGGCATGAACATCACATACCAGGCTTTTTATAAAAGGAGTTTTGCCTTGTTTGAAGATCGGGAAACTCGTCTGGCCTTAAAAATAGTTCTTATCGCTACAGCAGTATTTCTTTTGCTCTGGTCACTTTATATCCTGATGCCTATTATCTCCTTGGTTATTATTGCCTTATTTATAGTTTATTTTATAAACCCTCTTGTAAAATTCCTGATCAGTTTAAAGTTCAAACCGATTTTTGCTGCAGCAACCGCTTCAACGATGATCCTGATCGCCATTATACTCCTTTTTTACCTTTTAATACCCGGACTGATCATTGAAATGAGGCAGCTTTTAATCTTTCTCACTACAGAATTTATCCAGGATCTACCAGGACTTATAGCTGAGCTGGAAGAACTTGATGAGCGCTTTAACCTTCAGCTAACCGAAACTTTTGTTGAATACTCCAACCAATTCATCAGGCAGGCGCCTGCTAATATTCAGCAGCTCTTGCGAACCGTAACCGCAATATCTATGGATATTGTAACAAGAGCCTGGGTCATGCTGATCCTGATCTTTTTAGTTTTCTACCTTGTTCAGGATCTTGATAAGGCCAAGCATAACTTAACCCTGCTCTTTCCCCAGATCTACAAAGAGAATGTCATGCACATAATAAGCACCATTGATGGAAAAGTGGGAGCCTACATTCGCGGCACCCTGATGAAAAGCATCCTTGTCGGCCTGCTCACATGGCTGGGACTTACAATCCTGGATATGCCCTTTGCCCTGATGTTAGGTATAGTAGCCGGAACTTTTAATATCATTTTATATATCGGTCCTTTTGTGGCAGCTGTTCCCGCTGTGCTGTTAAGCATTATGCCGGATACACCAGGTATAATCCTGGTATTACTTCTTTACGTTTTTGTCCAGATTTTGGACGCTTTTTTGTTTACTCCATTTTTCCTGGGCAAAGCCACCGACCTAAGTCCGCTTACGGTAATAATTATGATTCTTATTGGCGCCCAGTTAATGGGGCTTTTGGGTATTATCCTTGCAATTCCGATTACCGCTACAGCAAAAGTTCTGCTGGTAGACTATTACCTGGACAGGCGCAAGTATGAAGAAGCTAACAGCGTTTAAAACGCTTAACTCATACCCGGGAAACCCTGCTGACGCAAAGCTTCATAGAGAACAAGCGCGGCAGAGTTGCCAAGATTTAATGAACGGGGTATCTGCTCGACCATTGGAATTCTCAGCGTTTTATCAGCCTGCTTAAGTATTTCCGGCAGCAAACCCCTTGTTTCGCTACCGAATATCAAAAAATCATCCGGTTTATAATTGATTTCGTGATAATAAATTTTGCCCCTGGTGGTAAAACAAAAAAAGCGGGATAGAGGGTAAGCTTCCCTGAGGGCCTGGAAGCTCTTGTGTACTTCCAGGTCCAGATATTTCCAGTAATCAAGGCCTGAACGCCGCACCCGGCTTTCGGATAAGGAAAACCCGAGCGGTTCTACAAGATGCAGCTTCGTTCCTGTCATTACGCATGTCCGGGCAGCATTTCCTGTGTTGGGAGGAATTTCAGGCTGAACTAGAACCAGGTGCATTCTGGAATTATAAACCTCCTGTTACTCTAAACTTTATATTATTAGTTTTCAAATGCTTCTATCACGGCATAAATTTATGCGCCTGATTATTCCTGGTTGTTATTTTTCTTTTCTTTTTCGCTGCGCAGTGTTTCGTTAAACTTTTTAAGTCTTGCAAGCACTTTTTCATTTAAACTACCTTCTTCAAAAGTTTCATCATCTTTTAACTCCCCGGCAGACATGCCTGTCAAAAGTTCAAGACCTTCATCAACGGTTTTTATCGTATAAATGTTAAACTGCCCT
>PWSG01000068.1 GCA_003564055.1 Syntrophomonadaceae bacterium | reverse complement strand
CTGGATTATGAATTAAAAGTGGGCCGTGACCTGCGATGGAAAGATTTAATGAAAGATGCCGGAGAAACCTTCAGCCCCGCAGAAATGGATGCTGAAGATCCACTGTTTATCCTTTACAGCAGCGGGACAACAGGCAAGCCTAAAGGTATCCTGCATACTACAGCAGGTTACCTGGTTGGAGTAAATACAACTCACCGCTATGTTTTTGATCATCGTGATGATGATATTTACTGGTGTACTGCAGACATCGGTTGGATTACAGGACACAGCTACATTGTATACGGACCTTTATCCAACGGTTCAACCGTGTTCATATACGAAGGGACTCCTGACTACCCAAACCGGGACCGCTTTTGGGAGCTAATTGAAAAATACAAAATAACGGTATTCTACACTGCACCTACTGCAATTCGCTCTTTTATGCGCTGGGGCAATCACTATCCCGCCGGTCGCGATCTTTCAAGTTTGCGCCTGCTCGGGTCAGTCGGCGAGCCAATTAACCCTGAAGCATGGCTCTGGTATCACGAACATATAGGCAGCGGGAAATGTCCGATTGTTGACACCTGGTGGCAAACAGAAACAGGGATGATCATGATTACACCTCTGCCCGCTGTAACTCCCCTGAAACCCGGTTCGGCAACCAAGCCTTTTCCCGGCATTGAGGCAGATGTTGTAGATGATCGGGGCAACTCTACCGAACCCGGGCAAAGAGGATTTTTGGTTATTAAATCACCCTGGCCCGCGATGCTGCGCACACTTTATGAGGACCACGAGCGCTACGAACACACATACTGGAAACAATACCCCGGCCTCTACTTCACAGGGGACGGTGCCTGGAAGGACAGTGATGGTTACTTATGGATAATGGGACGAGTTGACGATGTATTGAATGTATCCGGACACAGGATTGGAACAATGGAAGTAGAGAGTGCACTCGTTGATCACACTGCGGTTGCAGAAGCTGCGGTTATCGGAAAAGTTCACGAAATAAAGGGGCATTCAATTACTGCTTTTGTAACCCTGAAAGAAGGTATAGTTGGTAGTGAAGATTTGCTGAAAGAGCTGAAAACACATGTCGGTAAAAAAATCGGAGCTATTGCCCGGCCCGAAGAAATATTCTTCACTTACGAATTGCCGAAAACACGCAGCGGAAAGATCATGCGCCGTCTTCTGCGAGATATAGCCGAACAAAGAGACCTTGGAGATGTAACCACTTTAATGGACCCGCAGGTTGTAGCTGCTATAAAAAATGGATACAAGGAAAAATAACCGTAATACCGTAAAAACAATAAAGCACAGATAGACTTAAAATATGCCTTAACAGTTAAGGCCGCCTGATAAAAGGGCGGCCTTTGCTCTTAAGTTAAGAAGCCGGGATAAACCCTCGAAGTTTAGTTTTCCATATAACACTTAATCCCCGTTGCCAGTCTTTATGTAAAGAATAATAATTCTATCAGGTAATTTTTACACGGGCAAATTTGCGTTTGCCAACCTGTATGACCTGCTCTTTTTTATCATTTAACCGAAGATCAGTTGACCCAACCGTTTCCCCGTCTATTTTGACCCCTTTCTGCTCAATCAGGCGGCGGGCTTCGCTTTTACTGGGTGCCAGCCCTGAATCAACCATCACGCGAGTTATTTCTGCCGGAGCAGTATATGTAAAGGAATCCATTTCGGCGGGCATTTCTTTTTTTTGAAATACCTGTTTAAATTGCGCTTCTGCTTTTTCAGAAGCTTCATGACCGTGATAAAGCGAAACTATTTCACGGGCCAGGCGCATTTTTGCATCACGGGGGTGAATACTGCTATTTTTTAGTTCGTCAAGAATGGAATTAACCTCTTCAGAAGGCAGAGATGTGGCCAGGCGATAATATTCGGGCATAAGGTCATCTGCTATGGACATAATTTTACCGTAGATCTGATCGGGCGGCTCGGTGATGCCGACATAGTTTCCAAGGCTTTTACTCATTTTTTGGGCGCCATCAGTTCCAACCAAAATTGGCATGGTAAAAGCAACCTGCGGTTCATGGCCATACTCTCGCTGCAAATGACGACCCATCAGAAGATTAAATTTCTGCTCGGTTGCTCCGAATTCAATGTCAGCCTTGATCGCTATAGAATCATAACCCTGCATCAGCGGATAAAAAAATTCATGGATACCGATCGCTACATTATCGCGGTAACGCTTTGAAAAATCTTCTCTTTCCATCATCCTGGCCACGGTCAGGGTAGAAGCCAGTTTAACAACGTCAGCAAAGTTTAACCTGGCAAGCCACTCACTGTTAAAAACCATTTCAGTCTTGTCTTCATCGAGTATATTAAATATTTGGTCCTGGTAAGTACGCGCGTTGGCTAATACTTCTTCTTCTGAAAGCTGTTTGCGCATTTCAGAGCGCCCCGTTGGGTCCCCGAGACGTCCTGTAAAATCGCCCAGGATTATTATTATATGATGGCCTAGCTCCTGAAACTGCCTTAACTTATGCAAAACAACTGCGTGCCCCAGGTGCAAATCAGGAGCGGAAGGATCAATACCAAGTTTACAGCGAAGCGGTTTTTTTTCGGCTAAACTTTTTTCCAGCTTTTTTTTAAACTCATCTTCACTTATTATTTCAGCGACATTTTCAGTTAGAATTTTGTACTGCTCCGCAGCACTTGTAGCATTCATTAAAACATACCTCCCAAGGTTAACTGCTAATAGTTTTTCATCCCTGTTATTTTATCACATCTTTACAACTCAAGGATAATAGAATTACGATTAAAATAATAAGTTTAAAAGGTGTCTGACACCTTTTAAACTTATTGGCAGCCTGGTGACTTTTTTGAATAGGACTTTTTGAAGGATTCCGGCTAATTAGAAGCGAATTATGGTTAATCGGGCAGCAGGACAAAAGGTATTAAATAAGTTTAGCAGTAAAGGGTATTTTTATGCTTATAAGAACAAGCTATGGTGAGATTACAGAGTTTAAAGCAGCCAGGACTATTCTTGGCAGACCGCTTTATTTAGCTCATTTTTTCTTTCTAAAAGGGCTTTTGATAGATACAGGACCACAATGTATTTCGCAGGAAATAATGAGCGCCCTTAAAGAATACTGTATTGAAAAAGTAGTAATTACGCACCAGCATGAGGACCACACCGGCAACTGCAGTTTAATCCAGAAAGAATTTGGTGTTCCCATTTATGCTCACCCCGAAACAATTCGCTTTCTTGCCAGCCCTACGAAAAACATTCAGATATACCGTAAAGTCATGTGGGGTAATGCACCTTGCGCTGAAGCCAAGCCTTTGGGTAATTATATTTCAAGCGGAGATTATCGCCTGGATGTTATTCATACAGGTGGGCACTCAAAAGATCATGTTTGCTTTTTTGAACCTCAAAACAGGTGGCTATTTGCCGGGGATATTTATCTTGGAGAAAAACTGACGAGCTTCATGGTTGGAGAGGATATTGTAGAACATTTAACCGCTTTACAAAAACTAATCTCTTTAGAACCAAAATATTTATTCTGCGGTTTAAAGGGAAGGCTAAAAGATGGCAAACAGAGACTTGTCAATAAGTATAACTCCTGGTGGAATCTTTGCTGCAGGGTAAAAGAATTATACGCTGCCGGAAAATCAAGGTCTGAAATCATGGCCGATGTATTTGACGGAGAAACTCTATTCTATTATTTTTCTCAGTCCAATTGGGGGCGCCGCCACATGCTCGATTCTATCATTTATAACCTCGATTTCTTTGAAACAAGGCAAAAAAAAGAACCCTTCCGGGATATAAAAAAAAATAATTAGGAACCGAGCAAACTCATAAGCCGAGTTCTGTTCTTGCCGGGTCTGCCATAAGCAAACCTGGTAAGCAGCAGCCATCTATCTTGGATACCAGTTGCCTGGTATCTCCAGCGACCTAACCCGAGAAGTCAGCGGGCTACTTCATCCTCCTCCTATTTGGTCTTGCTCCGGGTGGGGTTTACCTAGCAAACCGGTCTCCCGGTTCCTGGTGCGCTCTTACCGCACCGTTGCATCCTTACCCGGCACTCAACTGTTATTTTCCATTTCTGCTTTAAAAAATAGGCTGTTTTATAACAGCTAATCTTTTGTTTTATAGAATATGTTGGCATATCTGGTTTTCCAGGTCAACAAAAGTTGAGTGCCGGGCGGTATTTTTTCTGTGGCACTGGCCTTAAGGTCACCCTCACTGGGCGTTACCCAGCACCCTGCCCTGCGGAGCTCGGACTTTCCTCGAAAAGCACCTTGCGGTTTTCTTTTCGCGGCTGCCATGTTTACTCGGTTCCTGCATACTTTGACATATTTAGTATAACATCCTGTCCAGGCAGTGTCAAAATGACTGATAAATAAAGGTGTTATAATTTTTAAAGCTAATTAGCAATTGTATCCAGGTAATCAAGAACCTCTTCTAAGTTTGAAACAGGGATAAGCTCAGTTTTTTGAACAACTCCTTGCGCATCTTCATAATTACTATCCGGTATAAAGAAATAACCTATCCCTGCTTTTTCAGCAGCAATTACTTTCTGGGCAATCCCTCCGACTCTGCCAATATTTTCGTTGAGGTCAATAGTTCCTGTCCCGGCGATCTGCTGACCTCCCGTGATATCCTCCGGGGTAAGCTGGTTTATAATCTCCAGGGTAAACATGAGTCCGGCTGATGGTCCGATAATGCGATGGGTCTTAATCTGAATGTCCCGGGAAAAATAGTACTCCAGCTCAAAAGAACGAATAAGGATCCCAATAGATGGTTTTCCAGGGCGATCAGGAAACTCTCTGG
>PWSG01000045.1 GCA_003564055.1 Syntrophomonadaceae bacterium | reverse complement strand
TGTTCAAACCGTCCCCATGGCGCCTGGGTTCAGTAGTAAATCAATTTAACTTAACAGCGATGAGGATAACAGGAACGATTCAATTTATTATTAATGATATGCGGAATTTAGTTTAATATTTGTTTTTGTCTTTATTCTGAATTCTGAATCCTGACTCCTGCATAAAAATGATCGGAGGCTGATAGATTAATGCGTGTTTCTTATGACTGGTTACTGGAATATATTGATCCCGGTATTTCTGCCGAAGCCCTGGCTGAAAAACTTACGCTTTCCGGTATCGAAGTTGGCGCCCTTGAACGCTTTGGACCTGAGCTTAAAGGGGTGGTGGTTGGGCAGGTCAAGGCTATGGAGCCTCACCCGGGGAAAGATAACCTGACTCTGGTTGAAACTGATACCGGTGACCGGGTATTAAGTATAGTTTGTGGAGCCAAAAACATGCAGCTTGGTGATAAGGTTGTGGTTGCCAGGCCGGGTTCGGAACTGCCCGGTTCGCGTTTGATCAAAGAGGCTAAGATATACGGGGTTGCCTCCGAGGGCATGCTCTGCTCAGCCCTGGAACTGGAGTTAGACCTGGGTTCAGAGGATGAAATCCTAATTCTTGACAGCTACGCAGTTCCTGGTGAACCGGCCGAAAAAGTGCTCGGTTTTGATGATTATATTCTTCACCTGGAACTGACTCCCAACCGGGCAGACTGCCTGGGCATGATCGGGGTGGCCCATGAAGTAGCTGCCCTGACCGGTGGAGAGGTTAAAATGCCGCCAATGAAACTTTCGGAGACAGAAAAGGCTCTAGAGGATGTTGTTAGGATCAGCGTGGAGGATAAAGAGCTATGCCCGCGCTATACTGTTCGTGCAGTGCAAGATGTAGTGATCGGCAAAGCCCCACTGTGGATGCAGTTAAGGCTTCTTAAGGCGGGAATTCGCCCGATTAGCAACGTGGTTGATATCAGTAATTATGTAATGTGGGAATTTGGTCAGCCTTTACATACTTTTGATCTTGAGCTCCTTAAAAACGGCGAGATAGTTGTTCGCCGGGCCCTGCAGGACGAAATACTTGTTACTCTGGACGGGATAAAGAGGAAGCTGGATCCGGAAGCACTTGTTATTGTAGACGGGGAAGCAGCGGTCGGTTTGGCCGGTGTGATGGGGGGAGAAAATACAGAAATATCCGATTCCACCACAGAAGTGCTAATTGAAGCTGCAAACTTTAACCCAACTAATATCAGGCGCACTGCCCGCCGTTATAATTTACCTTCTGAAGCTTCCCAGCGTTTTGAAAAAGGGGTTAATCCCGAAGCGGCAACATGGGCCCAGGATCGCACTGCTTTACTGTTAAGTGAACTGGCCGGGGGTAAGGTTTTAAAAGGTATTATTGATAAGAATGTTTTGCCGCTTCAACCGAAACGCATTGAAGTGCGCCCTGAAAAGATCAGTAAGATACTGGGGCTTACTGTTCCGGAAGATGAAGTTACTGCAATCCTTTCCCGTCTTGGCTTTACAGTTGAACAAAAAACAGGCAATGCTATGGAGATAACAGTGCCTTTAAGGCGTGCTGATGTAACCCTGGAAGAAGATATTGTTGAAGAAGTGGCACGCCTGCATGGTTATGAAAAAATCCCTGTTACTTTGCCTTATGGAGAACTGCAGGGAAACCGGGAGTCTGAACACGAAAGGATTAAAAGCCTGGTCAGGGATATTTTAACTGCAGGAGGATACTACGAGTGTATTACATATTCATTTATCAATCCGAAAAACCTGCTTCAATTGAGACTACCTGGTGATGATTACAGGAGAAAGGCAGTGCCGGTCCAGAATCCTTTTTCTGAAGAGCAGGCTATTATGAGGACAACACAGCTGCCCGGACTTTTAAAGGTTTTGCAGCATAACTTGAGCCACCGGGAATTAAACCAGATGCTTTTTGAAATAGGGTCTGTTTACGAGCCGAAATCTTTGCCTCTTGAAAGTCTGCCGCTGGAAAAAACAAAGTTAACCATGGCTGTAACAGGCTTGATACCTGAGCCAAACTGGATTGTAGCAGCTCAAAAAGCTGACTTTTTTACCCTGAAAGGGCTTCTAGAGACTCTTTTTGATAGACTGCAGATCTTTGATGCTGCCTATATTCCAAAAGCAATGCCGTTTTCGCACCCTTCACGCTCAGCTGTTGTTACTGCCGCCGGTGAAGAGCTGGGATTCCTGGCACAGCTTCATCCTGATGTAGCTGAAGAATGGGAAATAGATCAAATGGTCTCTGTTTGCGAAATAGATCTTGATCTGCTGAGCAAAATGACTAACCTGACGCCGAAGGTTGTTCCTCCGCCCCGTTATCCTGCAGCTAAGAGAGACATTGCTGTGGTAGTATCCCGCAATATTTCGGCCCTGCAGCTGGAAAACGCAATCAGGGAAGCAGCAGGCGGCCTGGTCAGGCAGGTTAAATTGTTCGATATTTATGAAGGCAAGCAAATTCCCGAAGGTAAACGCAGCCTGGCTTACTCAATTACCTTCCGTCGTGAAGAGGGTACTCTTACCGATGCTGAGGTAAATGAAGCACAGGAAGAAATTGAGAAAGCACTTTTTGATCTGGGCGCTGTTTTACGCAGTTAGGCAGGCAGGATATTTTGCCTGTAACCTCGAAATAAACTAGCCAGTAACTTCCCGGGAGTCAGGAAGGCAGGCAGAAAGATGGATGATAAGGAAAAAAGCAGGGTTGCAGTCTATATTATGGGAGAAGAATACATTTTAAGGGGCAGTTCTTCGCCTGAAAGAATGCACAGCGTAGGCCGTTATGTGGACCGTATGATGAGAACTTTAGCTGAAAAAAATCATCAGATGAGCAGGCAAAAAATTGCTGTGTTGGCCGCCCTTAACTTAGCTGACGAACTGCTAAAACTTAAAGAGGAAAATTTACATTCGCCCGGAGAAGCTAACAAGCGGGGTGATAATGATGAACTGGCTTGATATATTTTTAATTGCTGTGTTTTTTTTGCATATGATAAGCGGTTTGTTTCGCGGCTTAATAAAACAGTTGTTTGATATTTTCGGTTTTTTTCTGATCATTATTGTATCTCTGTGGGGAAGCCGTATTTTTGGCCGGGTCCTTGCTGAATACATTAACCCAGAAGATATAATCCCCCACCATGAGATCATAGAAAGCCTTGGCGTTGAAGTGGCTTTTGAAGCAGCGCCCCAGCTGATAGCAGGAGTACTTACCTTCCTGGTCCTGTTTTTATTTTTAAGCGTGGTTTTCCGTCTTTTTTCTGGAGGGTTCAGGTGGGTTAACCGTATACCGGTTATCGGCTTTTTTAACAGGGTCGGTGGAGGAGTGCTTGGCGCACTGGTCGGGGTAGTTTTTGTATACATAATCATTGCTGCTCTATCGCTGGTTCCTCTCAAGCTATTTATGGATGCTGTAGAAAATTCAGAGATTGTGTTTATAGCCGATCACTATATTACACCGATTGCAATCGAATTAAGGGACTTGCTTCTTGAATATTATATTAACTTAAACGGGTAAAAGCTGTTTTTCGGCTGTTAAAAATGCAAAAGGTTGCCAGCGCTACAGCGAAAGATTACTGAACAAGCGGCGCCATCGGGACAGTTTGAGTGTTTTAAGTAATCCGGCTTCTGACCTCTGATATCTTAACGCTAATACCGAAGCCGATGGAACCGTTCGTGTGTCTTAGCGGACTTAAGATAAAAAACGTTTTGCTGTAGTACTAGTGGCAATTATTTTTAAAATGCTGTGGCCGGTATACTTGCTAAATAAGGATGCCGGTTTTTTATGAACCTGTTTAAAAACTATCCCGGCAGCCTGGAAAGGAATTAATGATCCTGTTTTTGAAAAATGATTTTCTGCATAAAGGGGCTAAAGAAACAGCGAAGATGCTGCTGGGCCATTATCTTTGCCATGAGACAGATAATGGCCTAATATCGGGTATAATTGTTGAGACGGAAGCTTATTTGAGTGAAAATGATGATGCCTGTCACGCTTCCCGTGGAAAAACAAAACGTAATGCTGCCATGTTCGGTCCGGCCGGTAAAGCTTATGTATACTTTATATATGGCAATTATTACTGTTTTAATGTTGTGACTGGTCCGGAAGGTAAAGGTGAAGCGGTGCTCATCAGGGCGGTTGAGCCGGTAAAAGGACTTACACTAATGAAAAGGCAGCGCGATAATGTTACTAAAACCGAAAATCTCGCTAACGGTCCCGGGAAGTTATGCCAGGCATTTGCCATAGATAAATCGTTCAATGGGCACGATTTATATCAAAAACCTTTATACATTAAAACTAACAGGTCTATGGATAAAGAAATGCAGATCATAGCTACCCCGCGTATCGGGATAAAGCAGGCCAGGGAAAAATTTCTGCGCTTCATAATTAAAGACAGCAAATATCTATCGAGGAGCGATTTTTAATTGACCGCTGTTATTACCGCACGGGAAATAAAAGTGCTTGAATATGATCAGGTCCGCCAAAAACTGGCCGATATGACTGTAAGTCCTATGGGTCGCAGGGCAGCTTTGCGTTTGGTTCCCCTGGCGGATGTTAATGCAGTCGAGAAACGGTTAAAAGAAAGCGGGGAAGGGCGGCTTCTCTGTTCGAAAAATGCCTTTACACCTTCAGCAGTCAATGATATTAAACCGCAGCTGTCAAAAGCAGTAAAAGGAGCTTCTCTTTCAAAGGACGAACTGGCAGATGTTATGGCTTTCATAAAAGCCGTTCGTCGCTGGGTATCTTTTTTTAAAGATGTTAATCAGCGCGAACTCTATCCGCTCCTGGC
>PWSG01000007.1 GCA_003564055.1 Syntrophomonadaceae bacterium | reverse complement strand
ATCTCTCTTAAAGGAGGCATTTCAATCGGAAATACATTCAGGCGATAATAAAGGTCTTTGCGAAACTGTTCTTTTTCAACCATCTTTTCAAGGTTTGCATTGGTCGCTGCAATTACCCGCACATCAATACTTCTTGTCCGTGTTTCACCAACCCTTATAATTTCACCTTCCTGAATTGCACGAAGCAGCCTGCCCTGGGCATCAAGGTTCATTGCCCCGATTTCATCCAGGAAAAGTGTTCCATCGGTTGCCTCTTCAAAATAACCTTTGCGGCCGCCTTTTTTAGCCCCGGTAAAAGCGCCGTCTGCATAACCGAACAGCTCGCTTTCGAGGAGGGTATCAGTGAGTGAAGCGCAGTTGACCCTGATAAAAGGTTTCTCAGCCCTGTCGCTGGCATGATGGATGGCATGGGCAAATAACTCCTTGCCAGTTCCGCATTCGCCCCGCAATAGAACGCAGGCCGGTGTTCCTGCCGCCTGTGCTGCTCTTTCAATTTTCTGGCGAATCTGATCGCTGTTGCCGATAATATCATCGAAGCTGTAGCGAGATTCGAGCTTTCTGACCAGGCGGCGGGTCTGTTCCAATTCCTCCATAACTCTTCTCAGCTCGGATATATCATGGATTACACCTACGCTGCCTTTGAGCTCGCCTTTGATCATTAATGGAGCACAGCTGACAATTACTTCCCTGCGAAACGGGCCGACCTTCATGCGAACGCCTTTTATCGGTTTTCCGGTCTGCAAAACCCGCATATGCACACTTTCGCCTTCCGCTATATCAACGGTTGCAGGTTTTTGAAGCACCTGCTCCTCCGTCATTCCCGTGATACGAGTATAGGCCCGGTTTATCATTATCCCGATTCCATTTTCATCTACAACGGAGACTGCATCGGAAAGCGAATCGATTATTGTCTGCAAAAGCAGTTTGCTGTCGCTGTCGCGGGCCAGTGAAGATATCTTATCTGCGGTCACTGCCGTTCACCTCAACCTTAGAAACTTGTTTTCTTAACTGTACACTACTAGCTGTTAGTTATGCAAGCGCTGACGGGCTCATTTATTGAAGAAAATAAGCTATTGAGGGTTAGATATAACAGCACTAAAAATTATAAAAGTGCTTCAAATTCATTTTCACTGATTACTTTTACACCAAGCTGACGAGCTTTTTCCAGCTTGCTTCCCGGCTCATCGCCTGCGACAAGATAATCTATCTTTTTGCTGACCGATGAGCTGACGCGGCCTCCTCTTTCTTCAACTATTTCGGCCGCTTCTTCACGGGTGTAGCTGCTTAAAGCTCCACTGAATACAAAAGTTTTTCCCGCTAAATCCTCAGAAACTTCCTCATTGCCAATCGGCTCTGTAAAATTTACACCGGCTGCCCTTAATTTTTCTAAAACACGATCAGTTTCCGGTTTATTAAAAAAATGTATTACAGCTTCACTAATTTTTGGACCAATTTCTTCTATTGCGGTCAGTTCTTCTTCCTGCGCTTCTTTTAAAAGATCTAAAGTGCCGAAACGTTCGGCGATCAAGCGGGCAGCCTTTTCCCCGACAAAGCGGATACCCAAACCAAAAACCAATCGTCGCAGGGGATTGTTTTTGCTATTAGCTATCGATTGGACTAAATTTTCGGCAGATTTTTCAGCCATTCTCGGCAATGCGATTAGCTTATCTGCGGTTAAATAATAAAGATCACCTACATCACGCACCAGCTCACTTTTATAAACCAATTCAGCTACAGCCGGGCCCATTCCTTCAATATCCATTGCTCTGCGCGACGCAAAATGAATTAGTTTTTCGACCAGCTGGGCAGGGCAGGAAGGATTCAAACAGCGCCGGGCAGCCTCGCCGCTTAAACGAACAGTTTCAGAGCTGCAGGATGGACATTTATGCGGCATTATAAATTCCTTTTCCCTGCCCGTCCGCTTTTCTTTGACAACTTTAAGCACCTCGGGAATTATTTCGCCTGCTTTATGCACAACAACAGTATCTCCGATCATAATTCCCTTTTCAGCAACCAAATCTTCGTTGTGCAAACTTGCTCTTTTAACAGTGGTTCCACTAAGGCTAACCGGATCAAGCAGTGCTACGGGTGTAATTGCCCCGGTGCGCCCGATGTTAACCTCTATATCTACAACCCTGGTCATTTTTTCTTCAGGCGGGTATTTATATGCTATCGCCCAGCGCGGACTGCGGGCTGTAAAGCCAAGTTCCTTCTGCAGGATCAGGCTGTTAACCTTGACCACCACCCCGTCGATTTCGTAAGGCAATTTATGCTTTTTCCCCTGCCACAGGCGGCAGTAATCTTGCACTTCTTCTATCCCACTGCAAATAGTGCGGTTAGGATTTACGGGCAGCTGCATTTTCTCAAGGTAACAGAGCAGCTCTTCCTGGGTGGATAAACTAAGGCTATGCTGTCCAAGGCCATAAAGAAACAGTTTAAGCGGACGCTTTGCTGCCAGGCGAGGATCTAACTGCCGCACTGACCCGGCAGCAGCATTGCGGGGATTGGCAAAAACCATCAATCCTTCTTCTTCTCGCTGTCGATTAAGCTTTTCAAAATCCTTTTTGCTAATATATACTTCGCCACGCACTTCCAGGCTTAAGTTTTCCGGCAGCTTTAGGGGAATCTGGCGAATGGTTCGCAGGTTTTGTGTTATATCCTCACCACTGTAACCGTCACCGCGGGTTAAACCATGTTTTAAAAGACCACCTTCATACTGGAGAGATACTGCCAGTCCATCAATTTTCAATTCACAAAAATAATCGACCCGGTCAACCCTGCTTAACCGGTTAATCCTGGCAGCAAAATCAAGCAGGCCTTCTTCATTAAAAGCATTGTCAAGCCCAAGCATGGGCACCTTGTGTTCTAGAGATTCAAATGCGCTAAGCGGTTCTCCACCGACCCGGCGGGTAGGCGAATCAGGATCTTTTAACTCCGGGTACTCTTCTTCCAGCTGCTGCAGATCACTCATCAATTGATCAAATTTCGCATCGTCAATTAAAGGTTGATCAAGAACGTGGTAGTAATAATTATGCTTCTCTATTTCTCGGCGCAGGCTAAGTACTCTTTCCCTGGTTTTCGCCAGATCATTATCAGCCATTCTATCTCTCCTTGTCTGGCAGCAGGCTTTACTGATGCAGCACGTTTTTGCCTGTGCATATATGTTTTCTCTATTTGTAACTAATAAGCCAGCCAATTTTCTTTGCTAAATGATAAGCAGCACCATGGTAACTTTTTGAACGTCTTAACTAATCTGACTTCCGACCTTTAGGTTTCTCAACTTTATTTATTAATACCGAGGCCGTTAAAAACGTCCCCTGGGCCTGAATAGTTACCTCTATTCTTAAAACTGCAAATTGCTTTCAAATTTACCGCTGATATAATCTGTAATATTATCCAGCGGTTCTCCGGGAGTAAACACCTGGTCGGCGCTGCCGCTTTTGATAAGCTCTGCGGCATCATCCTCAGGAATAATTCCGCCCACTATCATCAGCACTTCATCCATCCCGTTTTCGGTCAGCAATTTTTTTATCCGCGGAACCAGGCTCATGTGGGCCCCGGAAAGTATGCTCAGGCCGACCACATCAACATCCTCCTGCAGCGCTGTTTCTGCAACCTGTTCCGGGGTTTGATGGAGGCCGGTATAAATAACTTCAAACCCGGCATCGCGCAGGCCCCTGGCCACAACCTTGGCCCCCCGATCATGTCCGTCCAGGCCGGGCTTGGCAACCAGAACCCTAACCTTCTTATTATTCACAATATCACCCCTTGTATAAACACGGTTTTATCGCACCGCGTAATATAACTAATCAGAATTTAAAAGAACCGTAAGCTGGTGAACTTAAATTTTATTTGAGCTATTTCAAATTACATATCCTGGCTTATTTAAATCGCCCTTTTTCCAGGTTGTTATCGTCATTTAACCTGCATCTACAGAATTTGCCATACCTCTAAGCTAATTTAAGTCTCTCATCTCCAGGGTCTTAGTCCTGCAGCGAAAGATTAAGGGTTAAGCGGTGCCAGGGGGACGGTTCGGGCTCAGGTTCACGCCATAAGTTTCGCTGTAGTGATAGTCCTCAAAACAGCGGTTTTTCCCTGTACTCGCCAAATACTTCTTTTAGCGCGGCTACAATTTCCCCTTCGGTGGCATAAACTTTAACCGCATCTAAAATTTTCGGAATCAGGTTATCGCTGCCCGCAGCGCTCTTTTTCATGATTTCCAGGGATCTTGTAACAGCATCATTGTCGCGTTTTTCTTTTAGCTGCTTCAAACGCCTGACCTGTTTCTCCTCCACCTCAGGACTGATCTTGAGCAGCTCAATTTGTGCCTGTTCCCCCGTATTGTAGCGGTTTACTCCGACCACTGACAAATCGCCCCGATCTACAGCGCGCTGATAGTAGTAAGCAGCATCGGCAATTTCCTGTTGGAAAAAGCCCTGGTCAATAGCAGGTAGCACCCCGCCAAGATCATCAATTTTATTAAAGTATTCTTCCGCTTCCGCCTCCAGTTCCGGCTGGAGAATAAACATGGTTTCATAGTTTGCCATACTCGACTCACCTCCCTTTGGACTAGTGGCCCCGATTAACGGAGCAGGGATATTCCGGGTAAATCATAACATATTTCACCACACCGGGCAAGCTAGTCCGGCGGGCTGCCCTGGTAATAAGGCCCTTCCTTAACCAGTTCAACAGCACCTTTAATTATTCCGGCAACCGGCACCGCCACTACCATACCCAGCACCCCTCCCAGAGTAGCGCCGATGAGGATTGATACAATAATCGTAACGGGCTTCAGGTTAACT
>PWSG01000256.1 GCA_003564055.1 Syntrophomonadaceae bacterium | reverse complement strand
TTTAAGCTCTTGTTTCTTCTCGCCTGATTTGTAAGACAGCCCTGTGCGCCCGTGTACGATATGCTCACCGGCAGCCATGCTTAATGGTTCCACATAAAGATCGGCTTCTTCCAGGGCAACCTTTTTTTCTTTAGTAAGAACCATGTATATTGAAGGTATAGCCAGCAGCAATAAAAGCGTCCCTGACAGTTGCCCGCCGATAATAGTTATTGCCATTGGAGCCTGAAGCTGGCTGCCTTCACCAAAGCCTAAAGCCAGCGGAAGCAAACCGAGCACCGTGGTAGCAGTCGTCATCAGGATCGGGCGCATGCGTGCAGTAGCCCCTTCTATGATCGCCTTTTGCAGGGGCAGACCGTATATCCGCCTCTGCTGGTTAATAAAGTCAACCATAATAATACCATCATTAACAAGAATGCCTGATAGAACAACCAAACCGATCATGGCGGGTATACTTATACTGTTTCCTGTAACGAGCAGTGCAGCAATGGAGCCTGTGAAAGCAAGGGGCAAACTGCAGATTATAATAAAGGGATGCAGAAGCGATTCAAACTGGGCTGCCATTACCAGGTAAACCAGCAAAGCTGCCATAATCACCACCAGCTGCAGCTCAGACATAATATCGCCCATAAGATTAAAACTGCCGGCAGGTTTTATTTCATAGCCCTCCGGCAGAGCCAGGGTTTCCAATTCTTCGAGAGCTGCTTCTGTTGCTGTTCCCAGGTCAATATCACGATAATCCATCTGCAGCTGTCCTACCACATTTTGGTTCTCACGCGGAATACTTTGCGGCCCAAAAGCCTCAAACAGTTCAGCAACCTGGTTCAACTGCAGGTACTCACCACCGGGAGTATAGAAACCAATACTGCCCAGGTCGCTTATATTTTTAATATCGCTTTTTTCATAGCCAAGGATAACGCTCAGGATACCAGCATCAGTTTCAATCCGGCTTACCGGAATACCCTCTAAAGCCTGGCGAACAGCAGTAGCAACCTGAAGTTGGGTAACCCCCTTTTGCAAAGCCTCTCCTTGGTCAAGGCGAATATGGATTTCCGGACGGTTTTCTTCCAGGGAAGATTGAATATCGCTAAACATGGGATTGCTTTCGAGAACTTCTGCAGCCTGCTTTGTAATTTCAATTACCTTATCCAGGTCAGCTCCGCTGACGGACAGGTCAAGGGTGCTTTCCAGGCCCGCAGCATCAAGCAGCGATTCACGGGCAAACACCACTTCAGCAATGCCTGATAAAGCATCCACATCGTCACGCAAGTCGTCAATTACCCGCTCAATTTCACCGCTGTATTGCGGGTCCACTTCGACCCTGATCCGGGCCTGGTTCGAAGACCCGCCTCCACCGGGCATACCTGTAAAACGGGACCCGCCAACTTGCAGAGAGAAAGAAACAACCTCTTTTCTGGCGGCAAGAATTTCTTCTATTTCTGCCGCATATTGTTCGGTTACCGACATTGAAGTGCCGGGAGGAAGGGTGGCGTTAATCGAAAAAGCCGATTCGTCAGTTGATGGAAAAAGCTCCGTTCCCATGGTTGTAAAGCCTAACACACCTACTCCAACAAACACAAGGGCAAAAACAAGCACCCACCAGGGATAGCGAACAGCATAATGCAGTGCCCTGCGGTAAGCTTTATAGTGCGGTGCGTGGGTTTGATCAAGTTCTCCTTGTTGGCGCAGGCGAAGTGAACGCGAGGCTAATAAAGGAATTACAGTAAGGGCTATTAAAAGCGAAGCTAAAATAGCACAGGCTACAGTAAGGGCAAATTCCCAGAAGATTTGACCGGCAATACCGCTTATAAAGACTACTGGAAAAAAGACACTGATCGTAGTCAGGGTAGAAGCAGTAATAGCTCCTGCCACCTCCTGGGCGCCTTTAACCGCTGCATCTGCAGGCTTTTCCCCAAGCTGGTAATGTCTGAAAATGTTTTCACTGACCACGATGGCATTATCAACAAGCATCCCCGCTGCAAGAGCCAAACCGCCCAGGGTCATCAGGTTGATAGTAATATCTGCAAAATAAAGCAACGTGAAGGTAGCAATAATTGCAGCCGGTATACTGATCCCTATAAACATGGTAGTCCGCCAGTTGCGCAGAAAAAGTATAAGCACGAGAATAGCAAGAGCAGCGCCGCCCAGGAGCGACCAGGCCAGGTCGGCCAGGGCCATTTCAATTTCTTCGCCCTGGTCCATAACCACATCGAACCCTATCTGCGAGAACCCTCCTCTGCTTTCTTCGGAAAGTTCATTTAAAGCATCCCTGATCAGGCGGGAAACTATTACAGTATTGGCATCGCCCTCTTTTTGAAAAACCAGGTTAATACTGGGTTGTTTATTGAAGCGGGTAATCGACTCGGGGCTGTATATATCCTGTTCTATACTGGCAACCATCTCTAAAGTTACAGGGTCGATGGGAAAATCATCATCAAAATTAAACCCCCCGAAACCCTGTCCTCCTGGAGCCATCGAACCGATAACAGTCGAAGTGGCCAGGTCAGTTAAAGCCTTTTCCAGGCTGTCCGAAGCACTATCTAAGCTGCTGTCAAAGTTGCTTTGCAGATCTGACAACCAGGTTCTGTAATCAGGTATGGAGAGAATTGGTTCATTGCGTATATTTTCCCAATCTTCGTGGAAACTGACCAGTAAATAATTGTCACCGCTTCCCGTTACCAGGGCATTTTTTTCAACAAGATCAGCAAGATCTTCTGCGCTAATTTCCAGGCGATCGAGACTGTTCGGATCGACAGGCACAATGACCCGGTACCTATCCCACACCGCCTGCTCAATTATCCAGACATCCTCGAGACGAACAGTTTCAGAAATGGGCAGGCTAATTGAACCATTTTGATCATTTAACCTGGCACGTCCAAGTGATGCCAGGGAAATCTCCATGCTTTGCTTTTCTTCTTCAAAAGTAATGTTTGGATTAATGGTAAATATTCGCAGCCTGCTTTCAAGATCGTCTTCGTTTTCAGCTGCCCACCCGGTATTTATGGGAACAACCAGGCTGCCACCTGAGAAAAAAGCCTGATCAAAGTTAAAGTAATCATCCCAGTAAATTTCCCGAACAGGAACCGATCCTGTAATCCCTCCGGAAAAACCTCCCGCCAGAAACTCGTTCTGCCCCGCAAGCATTTGGTTCAGGTTAATGTCAACTTCCCGGCCGACCATCTCTTCCAAAGCTTCCTGGTCAACCTGGAACCCGACCACTAAGTCTGAGAGCATTTCACTTTCAGCATAACGGCCAATGAAACGGATCCTGACCTGGCGATCTTCAAGGTCAATAATTCCCGCAGGCAAATCGATCAGGCTGGCTCTCAAAACATTGGCTATCTGATCGAAGGAAACTTCATACTCGTCCATGGTATCGGGCGATGTCCTGACAAATAAATCCTGCCTGGCGCCGCCCTGGACCTGAACACTGGCCACCCCAAGCAATGATTCAAGCCGTGGCGAAGCTGTTTCTTCAAGCCACTCGGTCAATTGAACCGTATCATCAGCACCGCTTGCTGAAACTGACATAATTGGCATCAGGGTGGGATCAAATTCCAAAATCATTGGTCGTTGAACTTCATCAGGAAGGGAAAGCAAATCCATGCGTACATTCACATCTTCTCGTATATCCTTAACATTAACACCCCAGTCAAACTGCATGATCACAATGGAAACGCCTTCTCGCGATATAGAGTTCATATTAGTCAGGCCGCTTACGGCAGATATCCCTTCTTCAATCGGCCTGGTTACGAGCTCCAAAGTTTCCTGGGGTGAACTACCTGGAAAAGCAGTAATAACCGCCAGAACAGGTGGCTGTATATCTGGCAAAAGGTCTAAGGGACTCTGGTACAAAGAAACTGCCCCGATCAATAATATTAAAAGTAGTATTGTAGCTGTTGCCACAGGCCGCTTCACGGCCATCTTTGACAAACCCATCCACAGTTACCTCCGGCCGACCGGTCGGTCGGTTTTATTTAAGTATAACACAAAAATAATAGGTTTTATGCTGTTTCAATACTTTTCTGTTTTGTATTAATTAAACTCCTTTCAACTGGCGACAGAGGCACACCGGAACATTCAGACAGCTGGAAAACAGCGTCCTTCCTGAGAAGACTAATTTAATAATTAAGTTTTATCCTTTTTGTTACGAGCTACAGAGTAAGCAGCCAGGGCAATTGAGGCCATTTTCACCATGGGCGGTTCATTGCGTGACGTTAAAATTGCCGGGCGGCTGGCACCGAGAACAAGCCCGTCCATTCAACAGCTTTCAAAATAGATTATCAATTTGCCCAAAATATTACCCGCTTCAATAATGGGCACCATTAGCAAATCGGCCTTGCCGGCAATAGGGCTCTCAATTCCCTTGTGCAGCGCAGACTCTAAGCTAACTGCTATATCAAGAGGAGTCGGGCCGTCAATAACGTCCCCGGGAAAAACATCTTCTGCCATTTCTTTTAATGCCTGTACTTTAACATTGGCAGGAATTTTAGAATCAACTTTTTCATTGGCTGACAAATTTTTACGTTTTCAGGCCTTCCTTTCAAAAGCGATCCTGCCGCCGACTACTGTCATGTCCACTTTTATATCTTTAATTGTTGCCGGCTCAACAGCAGCAATATCTTCGGAAAGCACCACCATGTCGGCAAGCTTACCTTCTGTAATGCTGCCTTTAATGTTTTCTTCATAACTGCAGTATGCAGAACCCATGGTGTAAATATAAATTGCTTCATCAAGAGTCAGCTTCTGTTCCGGAAACCATCCTCCCGGAGGATTGCCGTTTCTATCCTGCCTGGTTACCGCAGAGTAAACACTCTCC
>PWSG01000298.1 GCA_003564055.1 Syntrophomonadaceae bacterium | reverse complement strand
TAAAGATTTAAAATAGAAAGAGACTTCTTACGGTGCTGCAGCCAAACTCCCCGAAAGGAGCAGAAATCTAAATGTTTAGAAATCGTCAGCAAACTTTCGGCGGGTTTGTTCGTATCCGTTCTATTTGTTATACTTTATACAAGAAACAATTATAAGGCCGGAGCTCAGAAGGCCTTGTCTTACTAGCCCTATCTGGCTTCGGACTGAAGGCAGGTGTTTAATTAAAATGCTCTCAATAATTGGCATTGCCCCGCACCCCCCGATTATTATTCCCGAGATTGGTCGAGGTGAGCTTAAGAAAGCCCAAAAAACAGTTGAAGGCTTAAAGGGCCTTTGCGACGACATTAAGCATAAAGACCCTCAGTTAATAGTTGTTATTTCACCGCATGGTAAAATTTTGCCTGAAGGACCTGCCGTCCTGGCTGATCAAAAATTACGCGGCAATTTTGGGCAGTTCGGTTTTCCAGGTATTCAGTTAGAAATGGAAAATGACCAGCAGCTAATTGAACTGCTTGTAGAGGAAGCCTCTGATGAAGCAGTTAAACCCGCTCTGCTTGGCAATTCCAGGCAGGAAATGGGCGGAAACAATTTAGACCATGGAGCTCTTGTTCCCCTGCATTATTTACAGAAAGCGGGGGTAAATACTCCAGGAATATACATTGGAGTTGGCTTTCAATCCTATGATTTGCTTTACCGTTTTGGCAGTATTGTCCGCAGGGCAATAGATAAAAGGGGCCTAAAAACTGCAGTTATAGCCAGCGGTGATCTTTCACACCGTCTTACTCCCGGTGCGCCGGCGGGGTATAATATCCGTGGCGCTGAATTTGACAGGCAGCTGGTAGAGTTTATAGGAGATGGCCGGACAAAGGATATCCTTAACTTTGATCAACAATTGGTGGAAGAAGCCGGTGAATGTGGCTTGCGCTCAATTATTATTGCTCTGGGCATGCTGGATGGTTCTAATTTTAAACCTGATATAATATCTTATGAGGGACCTTTTGGGGTTGGTTATATGGTGGCAGCGCTGTATCCGGAAAAAAGACTCAACCAATAAGCAGGTGATTTAAGCTTACTTGTATTTTAACGGGGAGGTGCTAACCATGAATAATCCTGAGCCAAAAGTGGGGCCGGCTAATTTAGCCCGGGAATGTCTTGAATATTACCTGAAAGAAGGGCGGTTGCCTGAAATGCCCTCTTCACTACCCCCTGAGTATGAAGATCGGGCAGGAGTTTTTGTTTCCCTGAAAAAAGCCGGGCAGCTGCGTGGTTGTATCGGTACGGTTGAACCGGTGCGTGAAAATCTGGCTGAAGAAATTGCTGCTAACGCTGTTGGTGCTGCAGTAAGAGATCCGCGTTTCCCACCGGTAAGCCGCGAAGAGCTTGAAGGGCTGACTGTTTCGGTTGACATTCTCGGGCCGATGGAACCAATAAAAAGTGAAAATGATTTAGACCCAAGACAGTACGGAGTCCTGGTTCGCAGCGGATCGCGCAGTGGGCTTTTACTTCCCAACCTGGAAGGCATAGAGACAGTTGAAGAACAACTTGATATTGCCCGCCGCAAAGCCGCTATCTCACCTGGAACACCAGTTGAACTATACCGTTTCAAAGTTACCCGTTACGGAGAACATGACCAGCAGCAATAACCCTGGGACAAGGGGACAGGTCATTTGTCCCACCATATTATAACAATTATGGCTATAATATCTAAAGGCAAATGATTTGCCCTTCACAATTTATTAATATTTAAAGGAGTGAAGGTTTTTGCTCAAGGCGCGTTTTTATAGTAAAGAAGATAATCAAATTCGCTGCCGACTTTGTCCTACATGCTGCCTGCTCGGGGAAGGGCAGGTCGGAATCTGTGGTGTACGCAGGGTGGAAAAAGGCGAACTGTATACAACAAATTATGGCTGTCTTGCGGCTGCAAACCGGGATCCTATTGAAAAGAAGCCGCTTTATCATTTTCATCCAGGTCGCACGATTCTATCACTGGGCACTTTTGGTTGCAACCTGCTATGCTCGTTTTGTCAGAACTGGTCACTTGCCCGAGGTAATCCTGAAAATGCCGTTGATAAGGTTAATCCGGAGAATGTTCTGGCTATGCTGAAGCAGGAGGGAGGGCCTGAGCAAGTTTTAGGTCTGGCCTACACCTATAATGAGCCGACCATCTGGTATGAATTTGTTTATGATACAGCCCGTCTTTTACACGAGCACGGCTATAGGAATGTTTTAGTTACGAACGGTTATATTAACAGTGAGCCATTACAGGAATTGCTGCCTTATATTGATGCTATGAATATTGATGTAAAGGCTTTCAACAATTCTTTCTACAAAGATTACTGTCGCGGTTCAAAAAAACCCGTAATCGATACTGTAGAAGCTGCTGCTGAAAAGTGCCATGTAGAGGTGACCTGTCTTTTAATACCAACTCTGAATGACAGCTTATCCGAACAGGAAGCCCTTGCACGCTGGCTTGGCAGTATCAGTCCCGATCTTGTTCTTCACTATTCGCGCTATTTTCCTCAATACAAGCTTGATTTGCCTCCTACGCCTCCGCAAGTATTGGAAAAGGTTCGTAAAAATGCCCAGGAGCATCTTCAATATGTATATCTTGGGAACATCGACCTGCCGGGAGCAGCAGATACTGTATGTCCCTATTGCGGCAACATGTTAATTCTGCGCAGCGCTTACCGGGTTAGTATAGTTGGTCTTAATGGTGTAAAATGTAATAACTGTGGAAGTAAGATTAGTATTGTTTTACCGGATTCTTTATGTTAACGTAATAAAGGGTTTGCAGGTATTTGCCCTGTTTAAAGCGAATAAATTAATCTGGCTGGAAGATTAAAATTATGCTGAGATATTACTGCCTCTTAGCAGCATAAGCTTTTGTGCAAAAACATATAAGCAAGAGCTTCAAAATTAGTGTGATCAAAAACAAGGTTATATTTAATTAACAGCACATCAGAAAAGAAAAGAAGAGGTATAAAAGATAGTGGCTATTTGGGAAGGAATTGTTGCAGCAGTTCTTGAATTGAATGTTGAATGGCGAGATATACTTGATATTCTTATCATGGCATATATTTTCTATCGTTTGATTTTGATCATTCGCGGCACACGGGCTGAACAGCTGGTTAAGGGGTTAATCGTCCTGTTATTGGCGATGATTGTAAGCGATCAGGCCGGTTTGGATACTCTCCATTGGACTCTTCGCCAGCTCCTTCCGGTTGGACTTATTGCAATTCCTATAGTTTTTCAACCTGAACTACGCCGGGCCCTTGAGCATCTGGGCCGTGGCAAAATATTTCGAACACCTTATTGGAATTGGAGTGCCCAGGATTTTGATAATATGCTCGACGAATTGATTAAAGCTATTCAGGTACTCGTAAAAAAACGGATTGGATCCTTGATCGTTTTAGAGCGCTCTACCGGTCTTAAGGAGTATATTGATACCGGGATTTCTGTTAATGGGGTTGTAACTGCTGAGCTTTTAATTAATATATTTTTCCCCCGCAGTCCTCTTCACGACGGTGCAGTGATCATTCAGGGGAATGAAATTGTTGCAGCAGGCTGCTACCTGCCTATGACTGAAGACCCCAACCTGGGAAAAGAACTGGGGACAAGGCATCGCGCCGGTATTGGCATTACCGAAAATTCGGATGCACTGGCAATTATAATATCAGAAGAAACAGGGATTATTTCAGTTGCTGACGATGGTGTCTTAACTCGCTACCTGGATGAGAAGAAATTACGTGCATTGCTTAAAGATAAATGCTCGCCCGAACGCAGCGAGGGCTTTGCGCCCTGGGCTAAAAGGAGTAACAAATAAATATGGAAAAAATCCTGCGCAGTAACAATTTTGCCCGTATTATAGCTATTTTTTTGGCAATAATACTATGGCTTATTGTGACCGGTGAACAGATTACCCAGACTACACCATTAAGGCAACCCTGGCAGGATGTTCCTTTACAGGTAGAAAATCTAAATCCGGAATATGTGATTACGGATATACCTTCTACCGTTGACATTACCCTTGAAGGACTTCCTGAAGACTTCGTGGATCTAACCGTGCAGGATATTGACGTTTATGTAGATCTTACCGGTTTGGGGGCCGGCAACCACCTGCTTGAGGTTCAGGCTCGTTTACCGAGCGGATTGACCATGGTTCTTGTTGAACCCGAGCAGGTAAGGGTTAGTATTGAAGCTTATTATACTGAGGTTTTTGAAGTCGAAGTTAACTTGATCGGAAGCCCGGCAGAAGGTTGGGAACTGGTTGAATATACCGTTATTCCGGATGAGGTTTTAATCGGAGCTCCCGAGTCGATTTTTGAAAGAGTTGATCGGGTTGTGGTAATAATTGATAAAACCGGAATGAGGTTGTTTGAAAGCGTTGAGTTGTCGCCCACAGCCTATGATGAAGAAGGCAACCGGGTTGATGACCTCATTATTGATCCTTCCCTGATTACTGTCAGGTTTGAATTCGAAAGGGTTCAGGAGGCCGAAGCGGAGTCCGACGAAGAAAATAATAGTTAAATATTCATTTAGATTAAAAATGCAGCATAAATAAATATTTGGGGGGATGCACTTGGGAAAATTATTTGGAACTGACGGCATTAGGGGTGTAGCCAATCGCGAATTAACCCCTGAACTTGCATTTAGTATAGGACGAATAGCAGCCTGGTTAATGGGCCGCGAATATGAAAAACCTGTTTTTTTAATCGGGCGGGACACCCGCCTTTCAGGTTCAATGCTTGAAGGTTCTTTTATGGCCGGTATAACTTCGGCTGGCAGCATGGCCCGGATCTTAGGTGTAGCTTCAACACCGGCAGTTGCCTACCTTACCAAAGAACTGAAAGC
>PWSG01000196.1 GCA_003564055.1 Syntrophomonadaceae bacterium | reverse complement strand
ATGGGCACAGTAAAAAGGTTGAACCGAACCCTGCAAACAGTCCTTGACATTGGTTATGATGCCCTGGTTGTCGTCAACGAAAGCGGTTTGATTATCCTGGTCAACCGCACTTTTTTAGATTTTGTGCGCCTGGAAGAAGAAGCAGTAATGTTCCGCCCTGTTGCCGAGGTCCTTCAAAACAGCCGCCTGCATGTTGTCGTTAAAACAGGCATTCCGGAACTTAACGATATTCAGTTTATCGACGGTAAACCTTACGTGGTCTCAAGATTGCCCATAGTCAGGGATCAGCAGGTTATCGGCGCAGTGGGAAAAATAAGTTTTCGTCGTGTTGATGAACTGCGCGAGCTGGCCACCCGCCTGGAGGCAATGGACAGCCGCCTGGCTCACTTCCAGGAAGAGCTAAAAAAAGCGCGTTTTAAAGAGCGCCCTTACCACTTTGAAGATATTGTTACAATTAACCCGGCCATGCAGGCTTTAATAAGAGAGGCAAAGCAGGCTGCGCAGGGGTTATCGACAGTTTTTATAAGCGGGGAAAGCGGGGTAGGAAAAGAACTGATGGCCCAGGCTATTCACCAGGACAGCCCGCGCAGCAGCGCTCCTTTTGTTAAGGTTAATTGTGCATCTATACCCGAGAATTTGCTTGAATCTGAATTTTTTGGTTATGCTGAAGGCGCTTTTACAGGTGCCAGAAAAAGCGGAAAGAAAGGCCTGCTTGATCGTGCAGAGGGAGGAACCCTGTTTCTTGATGAAATAGGTGACATGCCTCTTTCCTTACAGGGCAAACTTTTAAGGGTATTGCAGGATCAGGCCTATGAACGGGTAGGTGGTACAGAGACGATCAGGGTCAATATCCGCTATCTGGCGGCAACCAACCAGGACCTGGCAGCCAAGGTAAGCGAAGGCAGTTTTAGAAAAGATCTTTTTTACCGCCTTAATGTTATTCCTATTCCAATACCACCGTTAAGAGAAAGGTTAGAGGATATAAAACCACTTGTTTATGCTTTTTTGAGAAAGTATAATGATATTTTCGGCATGCAGGTTAATGATATTGATCGGGAGGCGCTTAAAGCCCTGCGTTCCTATTCCTGGCCGGGTAATATTCGCGAATTGGAGAATGTTATTGAAAGAGCGATGAATTTTTCGGTTGAAAAGATGATTGGTCTGGCACACCTCCCTCCACACCTTAAATCAGCTTACAAACCGGAGCTTTTTAATGCCCTGGAGAAAAATACAGCTCAGGCGGAAGATTTAATGACAGCCGTGCCAGCTTACCGCTTAGAAAGAGAAGAAAAAGAGCGGGAAACAATAAACAAAGCGCTGTTAAAAGCAGAGGGCAACAAGAGTGAAGCCGCCCGTATTTTAGGCATAAGTCGTTCCTGGCTTTATCAAAAGATGGACAGGCTGGGCCTGAAGTAATTTCCAAAACAGCAGCAGCAAATTTTAATTATTTAATCAGCACAAAAAGCCACATTTGACAGGTACCTTTAAATATATTTTCAAGGAGGTTGTGCTATGAATTTCGAAATGACTACAGAACAACTGGCGATGCAAAAAATGGCCCGCGATTATGCTGAAAAAGAAATTGTGCCGATTGCTGCCGAATATGACGAAAAAGAAGAGATGCCGGTTGACTTAATCCGCAAGATGGTTGCCGAAGGTTTTTCTTCGGTCAGTGTTCCTGAAGAGTACGGCGGGGCAGGAATGGATGAAGTAACGGTCTGCCTGGTTACCGAAGAGCTTGGCCGCGGGTGCGCCGGAATTGCTACCGGGATAGGTGCCAATTCCCTGGCAATGCTGCCAATTCAGTTGGCCGGAACTGAAGAACAAAAGAAAAAGTACCTGCCAGATTTATGTAATGGCAAGCTGGCATCATTTTGCCTTACTGAACCGAATGCCGGTTCTGATGTTAGTTCCATATCGACAACGGCATCAAAAGACGGCTCCGATTATATAATTAACGGAACTAAATGCTTTATTACCAATGGAACTTATGCCGATTATTACGTGGTTTTTGCCATTGTTGACCCAAAAAGAGGTGCGAGGACACTTACACCTTTTATAGTAGAAAAAGGCGCCAAAGGGCTTGATGCAAGCCGCAAAGAAAAGAAGATGGGAATCCGCGCCAGCAATACTGCAGTAGTAGTATTTGACAATGTCCGGGTGCCCGGGGAAAATATACTCGGCAACCCGGGTGGAGGATTCAGGGTTGCAATGGAGACCTTTGATATTTCCAGGCCGATGATAGCCTCGCTGGCAGTAGGCCTATCCAGGGCAGCCTATGAAGCTGCCGTGAAATATGCCCGGGAAAGAATCCAGTTTGGCAAGCCGATTATTCAGCAGCAGGCGATCCAGTTTATGCTGGCCGACATGGCCATGGAAATAGAAGCTGCCCGTTCACTTGTCCTTTCGACGGCGGGTAAAATTGGCAAAGGAGTGAAAAACCTTTCAGCTTATTCTGCCATGGCAAAGGGCTATGCCGGAGATATGGCCATGCGGGTTACCGTTGACGCCCTGCAGGTCCTCGGTGGTTATGGCTATACCAGGGAATATCCTTTAGAAAAATATATGCGTGATGCAAAAATTATGCAAATATATGAAGGGACCAGCCAGATTCAGCGCCTGGTTATCGCCAACAATATCATTAACGGTAGAATTTAAGCAAAAGACAATTTACAATTGATAAAAACATAAGGTAAATTCTCGACCCTACAAACTATTGTCCTTGTTGAATGATAACCGTCCCCTGTGGTGTTAGTTTCTGGCTTTAAGTTTAAAAGCAAAAATTGCAATATTTTGCAGGAAAAGCTGACAAACTGAGGGGTTAAAAATGGGGTGGTAATAATTAGTGATTATTTGCATGAAAAAACATTATCGAGCAGTTATCTCTATCGGGGCAGAATAGTTAACATCCGCCAGGATCGCGTAGAGCAGTCTGATAAAAAGGTTGCGTTTCGTGAAATAGTTGAACATCCCGGAGCAGTAGCGGTGCTGGCCCTTGACAGGGAAGAAAGCGTAATACTGGTTAAGCAGCATCGCCAGCCGGCAGGTGAAATTCTCTTTGAAATACCGGCCGGAAAACTTGAACCGAACGAGGAACCCCTGGAATGCGCCCGCCGTGAGATGCTTGAAGAGACAGGGCTGGAGGGAGCTAAATGGCAGCAGTTATTTTCTTTTTATCCATCTCCAGGGTTTTGCGATGAAGTAATCCACCTTTTCCAGGTTGAAAATCTTAAAGAAGCTGTATCTCCTACCAGCGACCCCGATGAAAGGATTAATATTGCCAGGTTTTCCTTAAAAGAGACCTGGTCTATGATTGCAGGCGGTCGGATAAAAGATGGCAAAACAATTATTGCTTTGCAGCATGCCCTGCTCCAAAAAGGGAAGCTGCTAATAAATTAAATATATTTTTGAAAAATTATATTTTTTAAGAAGGGATTATACAGGCCGATGTCGAATTTTTTATTTTACTTCGGTACTTTTCAAGTTGAGGGTATTTAAATCATGCAAAAACAATTAGAAAGTTATTCAAATTACCTGGCCGTTGAAAAAGGATTGGCCAAGAACACGCTTGAATCGTACCGACGCGATCTTCGTAAGTTTATCGCATTTATGCATAAGCGAGATATAAAAAAGCCGAAAGATGTTGATCGGGAAGCGCTTAATGATTTTGTAGCGTCACTAAAAAAAGAAGGTTTTGCTACCTCAACGATAACCCGCAGTATAGCTTCAATTCGGTCTTTTTTTTATTTCTTACTCCAGGAAGGTATTATTGAAAATAATCCCGCTCTTGACCTTGAGTCGCCAAAAATTGAGAAAAAGCTGCCCAGGGTCTTAACGACAGGTGAAGTTGACAAACTGCTCAGTCAACCGCAAAAAAGCCAGCAAAACGGGTTGCGGGACAAGGCGATGCTTGAGCTGCTTTATGCTTCCGGTATAAGGGTATCTGAGTTGGTATCGCTCGATATAACTGACTTTGATCCGCATGTGGGATTTCTGCGCTGTCGCGGTAAAGGGATGAAAGAACGGATTGTCCCGATCGGTTCACTGGCAATAAACCATGTTAGCGAATACCTTGATAATTCCAGGGCAAAACTGCTTAAAAAGAACGGTGAACCAGCTTTATTCGTCAATCATCATGGCAGCAGAATGACCAGGCAGGGTTTTTGGAAAATACTTAAAAAGCATGCCCAAAAGTCAAATATAAACATAGATATAACCCCCCATACCATCCGTCACTCTTTTGCCACCCACCTTCTGGAAAACGGAGCAGACTTGAGATCTGTCCAGGAAATGCTTGGCCACTCCGATATTTCTACTACCCAAATCTACACCCAGGTTACCAGGAGAAAGATCAGGGAGATTTATGACAAGACTCATCCGCGCGCCTGAATGGTTGACAACCCTTAAATAATAAATGCTTCCTAAATTATTTATCCCTGTATCTTGCTCTTCCCCACATATTTAATGCAGGGCTCCAGCTGATTGTCCTTAACTTTTGGCAGCTGGGGCCCTGTTAATTAGATCTGTTTATAAAAGGGAAGTATGTTCTAACAGCGAATAATTTATATAAAGGCATGTTATTTAATGTTCTGCTCCATTTGAAAGCGTGGTAATTATATCTTGGATGTTATTATAACCCATGAAAACGGAGACTTTGACGCACTGGCGTCACTTGTAGCTGCGGATAAACTTTACCCTGGTAAAGTTGCTATCATGCCTGAACCGCTGCAGCCCAATGTTCGCTCATTTATCAATCTTTACCGGGACTTGCTGCCGCTTGGCGATCCGAACGAACTGATAGAAGATATTGACGCGGTAATAGTGGTCGATACCAACAGAAAAGCGCGCCTCGGAAAATGGGTCTCTAT
>PWSG01000107.1 GCA_003564055.1 Syntrophomonadaceae bacterium | reverse complement strand
GTTGTTCTGTATTGTCTTACGACGCTGCTGGAAAACCCCTTTTACAATTTCCCAAAATAGTGTCTCCTCACCCGACTTTAAGTAGCGCCGACGAGGCTGTAGCTTTAAAACAGCGGAACCAACTTTAGGACGGGGCCAGAAAACATTGTTGGATACATTAAACAATATTTTGCCCCGGGTATAATAACGGCTGATAACCGAAAGCGCCCCATAATTGCTATGTCCTGGTTCGGCAACCATGCGATGAGCCACCTCTTTCTGCAGCATTATAACGGCAGTGTTAAAAGGAAATAACTTCTCGAATAAAGAGTACATAAACGGGCCTGAAATAATATAAGGAAGATTTGAAACCAGTTTAACAGAACCTTGCGCTGTAAAATTGCTATCAATCAGATCTTGCCAATTTACTTTCAACGCATCATGGTTTATTACCCTCGCTTTTGGCCAGGGCTGGAGTATATTATTAAGCATATTTGCCAGGCCGCGATCTATTTCCAGGGCCAGCAGATCAATGCCGGTGCGGGCCAGTAAAACCGTTAAAGCCCCGGCGCCGGGTCCAACTTCAATAACTGCATCACCGGTTTCAACTTCAAGGGCGGCAATTATTTTTCGAGCAGTATTACCGTCTATTAAAAAGTTCTGACCAAGACCCTTGTGAGGCTTAAGACCATAATTTTTTAACAAAGCCTTTACTTCACGCGGAGAAGTTACATTTGGGGTGTCTTTCACTAAACTATAAGCCTCCAAAACACATAAGTTAAACATATTGTATCCCTGCAGCTTCTAAAGCGTCAAATAAACGTGGCATTATTACTATATATAAAAGAACAGAATACGCTTTCCGGTAAGCAGCAAAATCTTTGTAGTCCGCGGCAGCTTTCTTAAAAACCCCGGCAGCATTAATTATTCTTAAATTAGAGATAAAAGTTTAGATTTAGCTGCAGCTAGTATCGGCAAGCACCAGCCCTATGGCGCCGTCTATCATACAACAAGGACAATGGGCTGATTGGTTAATAAAAGAGAAAGAATCTTTAAAGCAACTAATGCCAGATTAGTCACAAAAATATAATGACAAACAAGAAATTATGCTTTATAATATATTTTACAATAGGAATAGTTCACCTGTTTAAGCAATTCTTTTTGAAAGGGGGACAGCTTTTTAGGTTTGAAACAAACAGTTAAGTATCAATCTTGATTATAAACTTAAAGGAGGCGTATTATAAAATGGCAGACTTTAAAGGCATTTTAGATAATCTGAATAATAAGATAGCGGCCGCAGATCCGGAAAAAATGAAAGGGGTCAGTGCTGTATACCAGTTTGATCTCTCTGGTGATAATGGTGGAGTATTTCATGTAAACATTGACGACGGAAAAGCAAATGTGGTTCAAGAGGCACACGACAGCCCCAATATTACTATCAGCATGGCAGCCGATGATTTTAATGATATGCTCGAAGGAAAGCTTAACGCCACCTCTGCTTTTATGGCCGGCAAACTGAAAGTAAAAGGCGACATGTCACTTGCTATGAAACTGCAGAGCTTACTCGGTTAAATGAATCATATAAAGGGGTTGAAAACCCGTGTTTAGCCTTGAAGGCAAGGTGGCTTTAGTAACCGGCGGTTCACGCGGGCTGGGCCGGGCTGATGCCCTCGCCCTGGCCAGGGCAGGAGCAGATGTAGCAATAACCGATATTTTACTTGAAAGCGACAAATCAGACAGCGCTGAAAAGTATGGTATTCTGGCCCAGGCGATGAAGAGCAGGGGAGTTGTTTTTACTGAACAAACCGCTGCTGAAATCGAAAAGATGGGCCGCCGTTCAGCAGCCTATAAGATGGACGTAACAGATCGCAAGCAAGTAAATGAAGTAATAGCTGCTGTAAAAAAACAATTTGGGCAGATAAATATCCTTGTCAATAATGCAGCTGCCCTGGATCACGTAGCAACGATTGAAAACCAGAGCGATGAGCTCTGGGATCGAGATCTTGATATTAATCTGACCGGAGCTTATAACTGCTCTAAAGCGGTCTGGCCCTATATGAAAGATCAGCAGTGGGGCAGGATCGTAAATATGGCTTCTGTTGCCGGAACCATGGGTGGATTCGGACAGGCCAGTTACTCCTCTACCAAGGCAGGCGTGATCGGGCTGACTAAAAGCATGGCTTTAGAAGGAGCCCGGCATAACATAACAGTTAACGCCATCGTCCCCGGAATCATTGGAACTGAAGCCTGGAAAAGCGGAAACCAAAAAATGAACGAAAGAATGATTGCCCGAACAGCTTTCCGCAGGCCGGGTGAACCGGAAGATATAGCACATGCCATTGTTTTTCTTGCCACAGAAGAAGCCAGTTACATTACCGGCATTGAGTTAAATGTTTCAGGAGGCATTGAGCTTTTTACCTTTTAAATGTCCCTGTCTTTAACGCGGCGCATCCCTTTTTCTAAGAGGGAGGCGCCGCTTTTTTAAATAATATAAATAGATCCAATCCTTCCCCGGCAATATATTTACCTTCTTAAGTTCTGTCAACAATCGTATCAGAAAACAAACGGATTGCATTTAAGTATACCTGCCGGGCCAGTTCATCTAAATCCTGGCCTAAAGCCAGGGCGGCACGTTCGTAAGTTAGCTTAATATATGAAGGTTCATTGCGCTGGCTCCGATAAGCCTGTGGCGGCAAGTAAGGAGCATCGGTTTCCAGCAGCACGCGGTTAGCCGGAATATACTTTAGCAAATCTCTTAGATTGTGAGAGCGGGGATAAGTTATTGGCCCGGCCAGTGAAATATAGAACCCTAGCTCTAAGAAAGCCTCTGCCCAGCGGCGGTCCCCTGAAAAACAGTGCATCACACCGACAGGATAAGGCAGGTCTTCTTCCTGGAGAACCTGTAATGTCTCTGCATGAGCCTCGCGACTGTGAATAATAACCGGCTTATTAACACGACAGGCCAGGCGCAAATGATCCCTGAATACTGTTTCCTGTTTTTCTTTCGGCGAAAGATTCCTGTAAAAATCAAGCCCGGTTTCCCCTACAGCCACTACAGTATCTAAAGCTGCCATTTCTTCTAAGTTCTTAAGCCAGTCATTATTGACTTGAGCTGCACCGTGGGGGTGAACACCAACAGATGCACTAATCCAGGGATACTGCCTGCTCAATTCGACTGATCGCACAGAGCTTTTTACATCAGCTCCCGCATTAAGCACAGCCTTAACTCCAACCTTCTTAGCCCGCTCAAGAACCTGATCAAGGTCTTTTTTAAACTGGGGAAAGTCAAGATGGGCGTGAGTGTCAATAAGTGGCATCAAGTTAGCTAATCCTACTTCCTGTTGGTATTTCTCGATCAACAGTCGTGAGGGCCAGGCGGCCATCTTCTGCAGTTGCTGCCAGCAGCATGCCCTGTGAGAGTACACCCTTTAGTTTAACTGGTTTTAAATTTGATACAAAGAGCACATTTTTGCCAACCAGTTCATCAGATTGATAATGTTCAGCAATACCGGCAACAACCTGGCGTTTATCATTACCGCCAAGAGCTACTTCAATCTTTAAAAGTTTATCGGCCTTAGGAATTTTCTCGGCAGCAATAATTTCCGCTACGCGCAGATCAACCTGTTGGAAATGATCAAGGCTGATCAGCCCTTCCTGACTTTCTTCTTCAAATGTACCGGCAGGGTCTTTTTCAGCAGGTTTATCTCCAAGCATTCTCCGTATTTCCGCCTGCAAGTTAAGACGAGGAAATAAGTCATCGCCCCTGGCAATCTCGGTTCCCGGCTTTACGGCGCCCCACTCAGATAAGCTGGGCCAGAGCTGTAGCTTATGTTGATCGCTTATTCCCAGCTGACTCCAAATGCTCTCAGGTGTGCGGGGCATAAAAGGCTTCAGCATGACGGCAATGAAGCGAATGCTTTCTATGAGGTTATAGATAACCGTGCCAAGTCTAGCTTCATTGGCTGGATTCTTGGCCAGGTCCCATGGTGTGTTTTCGTCGATATATTTATTGCTTCTTTTTACAAGCTTCCATAACTCAGCCAGGGCGTCGCTTATTCTAAGCTTGTCTGTATATGCTTCAACTATAGCCGGTGTTTCAAGCGCTAAAGATATTAATTCCCGATCTGTTTTATCATCGGGTACATTTGGCTCAGGAAGAATCCCGTTAAAATAACGTTCTGCCATAGTTAGCGTCCTGCTAACCAGGTTACCAAGGTCATTGGCCAGATCTGTGTTAATACGATTTATGAAATTTTCCAGGCTGAAAATTCCATCCTGGCCAAAAGGAATCTCCCTTAGCAGAAAATAACGCAGGGCATCTGAACTATATCTTTTCGCCAGCACGCGCGGATCAATTGCATTACCTTTTGATTTGGACATCTTGCCTTCCTGAAGCATTAACCAGCCGTGACCAAACACAGTTTTCGGTAAAGGTTGATCAAGTGCCATCAGGAATATAGGCCAATAAATGGTATGGAACCGCAGAATATCTTTTCCAATCAATTGAACATCTGCAGGCCAGAAGGTCTCATAAATGCTGTCTTTTTCACCATACCCTAAAGCTGTAATATAATTGCTCAGTGCATCTAGCCAGACATAAATAACATGATCCTGATCAAATGGCACGGGAATACCCCAATCAAAAGAAGTTCTTGAAACACAAAGATCCTCTAACCCTGGTTTAAGAAAATTATTGATCATTTCATTTTTCCGCGAAGGGGGTTGAATAAAACCGGGATTTGCTTCGATATGGTCTATTAGCCTCTGTGCGTATTTTGACATCCGAAAAAAGTAAGCTTCTTCGGATATTAGTTCCACTTCCCGCTCACAATCCGGGCATTTACGATCAGCAAGCTGCCTCTCAGTCCAGTATGCTTCACATGGCGTGCAGTACCAACCTTCATATTTGCCCTTGTAGATATCGCCCTGATCATGATAACGTGTAAAAATCTGC
>PWSG01000216.1 GCA_003564055.1 Syntrophomonadaceae bacterium | reverse complement strand
ACATATTATTGAAGTCACCCTGAACTTAAATGGTTTGATTTTGCGCGGTGAAGAATCAACAGGTGATATGTATGCTTCAATCGATATGGTTGTCGATAAGCTGGAGCGCCAGGTTAAGAAATACAAGACGCGCATGAACAAATCCCTGCGCTACAGGGGAGTGCGGGCGATAAATGAGAAACAGGCAGCTATTGAAGCTGAAGAAAGGTTGGAAGATGATGCTCCGCAGGTTGTAAGAACCAAGCGGTTTACCTTAAAACCGATGAGTGTAGAAGAAGCAATTCTGCAAATGGATCTGCTGGGCCATAATTTTTTCGTTTTTACCAATGCTGAAACCGACGGTGTAAATGTTGTTTACCGTCGCAAGGATGGAAATTACGGGCTTATAGAGCCGGAATAATTTTTTTTATAAATGAAACGCAAGTGCCGGCTTACAGGGGGAAGAGGTTTATTCTTATGAAAGACGGGGTAAGCACCGTAATTTTTGAAGGTTCGGAGCCGAAAAGCGATGTAGAAGAATCCATGGTCCGGGTTCGCCAGGCTGCACTGCTTGACAACCTGGAAAAAATAGGCCAGGTCTCATGCCTGGAGAAAATTTACCTGTCCACAAATCGCCCTGAACTTGTTGCCCCGGCAGCCCGCCTCGGCGCAGAGGTTTTTCTTAACTCTACTGCACCTGATCAGTTTCATTATGGAAAAGCTCTGCAGGCCATAATAAGTGATCACGGGCTTAAAAAAGTGCTTTGCCTTAATGGGGCAGGCTCTCCCCTCATTACAGTAGAAGAGTTAAACATGGTTTGCCAAAAATTGCTCAGGCGGGAAAGGTTTGTTTATACCAATAATACACAGTCTGTTGATATTATTGCCTTTACCGTACCTTCTGATCTGAACAGTATAGAACTTCCTGCTATGGATAACAGCCTGGCCCTGACTCTGCGGGATCAGCTCGGACTGGAAATGGAGTTAATGCCGCATTCGCTTGGGCTTCTATTTGATATTGATACCCCCAGTGATCTGCTCGTTTTGGGGTCCGGTCCTTTTGCCGGGCCCCGGACCAGGGCAGCAATTGACAGTTTAACCCTTGATTACAGTACCCTGGAAAAGGCCAAGGCTATTTTAAGCGATGAATACGAAGATGTTGCTCTTATTGGCAGGGTTGGGGCTCCTATCATCGGACGCCTTAATGAAATCCTTAAACTGCGTTTGCGTGTTTTCTCTGAAGAACGCGGTATGAAATCACTGGGTCGTATTGAAGAAAAAGAAGTTGTTTCCCTGCTCGGCCTGCTTATCGACCACGCCGGTCTTAATCAGTTTTTTAGCTATCTTTCCAGGGTGGCTCGCTGTGCTTTTATCGACAGCCGGGTTTTGATCCATCATTACAAACATGAACCTTCAGATCGGGACCGTTTTTTATCCGATCTGGGGCTGTGGGAAAAAGTAGATCATCCCTGGTTAAGCGACTTTACAAGGGCGGCAGTAGAATGTCCTATACCGGTTGTTCTCGGTGGACACTCACTTGTATCAGGCAGCCTGTGGGCGCTGTGCAGCGAACTCGATCCCGCTGCGCAGCAATAAGGCAATGTAAATTCCAGTTAGGTTTGAAGTAGTTAATGAGAAATTTGAAATAGAAAGAGACCGCAATGATCGGCTTTTGTTAAAAGCAGGTCAGCTGTGGTAGACTTATAGTAAATAGTAGATGTTTATGAGCAATACTTAAGTGCAAAAAAATATTTCCGGCAGAATAAATTGTCAGGTTTTTGGCTGATTCTTTTATTGTGAGCTAAAAACCTGGTTATTTACTTCTGCAGTATGAAAGGAGCTTTTAAATGGCTTCATTTATTCAAAAACTATTCGGCGATCAAAATGAAAAAGAAGTTCGCCGTCTGCAAAACATTGTTGACCAGGTAAACGATCTGGAATCCTGGGCTGCAGATCTTCCTGATCAGCAGTTCCCGGTCCAGACTGAACAATTCAAAGATCGCCTGCAGCAGGGCGAAAATTTAGATCATATTTTGCCCGAGGCATTTGCCCTGGCCAGGGAAGCGGCCAGGCGACAAACAGGTATGCGTCCCTTTGATGTGCAGGTTTTGGGAGCGCTTGTTCTGCACCAGGGGCGAATAGCAGAGATGAAAACCGGGGAAGGTAAAACCCTGGTGGCCACAATGCCCGCCTATCTTAATGCCCTGAGTGGCAAAGGCGTTCACATTGTTACCGTTAATGACTACCTTGCCCGCCGTGACAGGGATTGGATGGGGCCGGTTTACGAATTCTTAGGCTTAAATGTTGGTCTTATTGTGCAGGGACTGGAACCTGCCCGGCGCCGCGAAGAGTATGCCAGTGATATTACCTATGCTACAAACAACGAACTCGGGTTCGACTACCTTCGCGATAACATGGTTATTTATAAAAAGGATATGGTCCAGCGGGGCCAGCATTACGCTATTATTGATGAGGTGGACAGCATTCTGATAGATGAAGCGCGTACTCCGCTTATTATAAGCAGCAGGGTTGAGACTAAGGAGGAATACGGCCGCTGGAAGAGTGAAGTTGAACACCTGATTCGCAAACAGGGAAAACTTATCAATGAACTGCTTAACAGCGCCCGCGAGGACCTTAACGCTGATCGGCGTGAAGAAGCTGGAGAAAAAATCTTGCTGGTCCGCCGCGGCGCTCCAAAAAATAAAAAGCTTTTAAAAATGTTGAAAGAACCCGGTATAGAGAGGCTGGTTGAACGAACCAAGCACCAGTTGATGACCGAAAAGCGCCTTACCCATCTTGATGAAGAACTATATTATGTCATCGATGAAGCTACCAGGGTGGCCGATATAAAAGATAAGGGCTACCGTGAGCTTGAAAGGATTAATCCCCAGCTTTTGCAGCTTTTAAGGCTGGATAAGGAACGTACCGAAGACGATGATGAGCTTGATCTTGACGAGCAGGAGGCTGAGACAGCCGGTGAGCACCGTCACTATTTTGATCAACTTATTAAAGCATATTCACTCTTTGAGCGGGATGTCGATTACGTGGTCCAGGACGGCAAGGTAGTGATCGTCGATGAATTTACGGGGCGCCTGATGCCCGGACGCCGCTATTCCGATGGCCTGCACCAGGCAATAGAAGCAAAAGAAGGCGTTGAGGTTCAGGCCGGCAGCCAGACCGTAGCTTCGATTACTTTCCAGAACTATTTTCGCATGTATGAAAAAATTTCCGGGATGACAGGGACCGCCCTTACCGAGGAAGACGAGCTTCGCAGCATATATGGCATGGACGTGGTTGCTGTTCCGACCAATAAGCCTTTGATCCGTGTAGAAATGCCGGATCTTATCTATAAAACCGAAGTGGCCAAGTTTAATGCCGCAGTAGAGGAAATAAAAAATTGTCAGCAGAGAGGACAGCCTGTTCTTGTCGGTACTGTTTCCGTTGAAAGGTCGGAAATGCTTAGTAAAGTTTTAAAAAGGCAGGAGGTTTCTCACGAAGTTCTTAACGCTGTAAATCATGCCCGTGAAGCTTATATTATTGCCCAGGCCGGAAGTATTGGGGCAGTTACTATTTCGACTAATATGGCGGGGCGGGGAACAGATATTATTCTCGGCGGTAACCCTGAATACCTTGTCAAGGAGAAGCTGGAAAAAGAGTTTGAAAAGCCAGAAGTCGAACTTGACGAAGATGAAAAGGCACGCTGGGAAAAACGCTACTCGGAACTGATTGATCAGGCGGTTGCTGAGACCCAGAAGCAGCGCGAGGAAGTCGTGGCCTTAGGCGGCCTGCATGTCCTTGGCACCGAAAGGCATGAAAGCCGCCGGATTGATAACCAGCTGCGCGGCCGTTCCGGCCGCCAGGGTGACCCTGGTTCTTCGCAGTTTTTTGTTTCTCTCGAAGACGACCTGATGCGCCTGTTTGGTGGAGAGAATATTGCTTCGCTTATGGAACGCTTTGGTATTGAAGAAGATATCCCCATTGATCATCCACTGGTCAGCAGGGGAATTGAAAATGCCCAGAAGAAAGTGGAATCACGCAACTTTGAAATACGCCGCAATCTGCTTGACTACGACGATGTCTTAAATAACCAGAGAGCAGTAATCTACGGCCAGCGCCGCCGTGTCCTTGAAGGCGAAAACATGAAAGAACCAATCCAGGGTATGATCGAAGAAGTTATTGATCGCCTGGTCCATGAATATACTGCTGAAGTAGGCTTTCTTGATGATGAGAATGCCCGCGCTTTACTGGAAAGAGCAGAAATTATCTGTGTACGTAAAGGCAGATTTGCCCTTGAGGATTTTGTGGACCATGAAACAGATGATGTTCGGAACTTGCTTTTGGAAGAGGCACACGAGTTTTATAAAGAACGTGAAGAAACCATTAAACCGGAGGTTATGCGTGAGCTGGAAAGGGTTGTTTTGCTGAAAACGGTTGACCGCCACTGGATGCAATTCATTGATGCCATGCACCAGCTGCGCCATGAAATTCATACCCAGGCTTACGCGCAGAGAAACCCCCTGGTGGAGTATAAGCGTCAGAGTTTTGATATGTTCGAAGACATGATCCAGCAAATCCAGGCCGATGTTGTGCGGGCGGTATACCAGGTAAGGGTAACCGCTGCCCCCCAAAGAGAAGCCGTTGCAGGTGAAGCGAAGGGCATGCGCCCGCGCGTGGCTGCTGTCGGCGGGGGCGCTGCCCCGTCCGGTGAAGGACAGGGCCGGGCGGAAGATAATCAATCGGCAAAACCTGAACCGGTTAGCGTAGAGAAGGTTGGGCGTAATGAACCCTGCCCCTGCGGCAGTGGTAAGAAATATAAAAAATGCTGCGGAAAATAGGGTGTGGGAGGAAAAAGGCAAAAGGCAGGAGAGAGGATGTAGGATTCAGGATATAAATAGAAGGAGACAGGATGTAGGATGCAGGAGTCAGGAGAGAAAATGAAACAACCTGCAAAAACATTTGAAGATTT
>PWSG01000114.1 GCA_003564055.1 Syntrophomonadaceae bacterium | reverse complement strand
CATCGGCAGATGAAGTTACTCCTACCATCACTTCAACTTCGTCCTGGTCCAGCAGTTTGGTTGCTCTTTCCCTGGCTACATCGGGAACCGTGGTGGTATCTTCCCAGATTACCTCGAGCGGCCTGCCGGCTACCACGTAAGTACCATCTGTCATATACTCGAGGCCCAGTTCGAAACCTTTTTGGAACTGGTTGCCGTAGTCTTCGAGCACTCCACTTAAGGAAGTCAGCGCGCCGATTTTAATCGGCTCACCAAGTTCTTCTTCAGGAGCTTCATCATCAACGGGTTCTTCGTCATCAACTGGTGCGACTTCTTCTTCGGCGCACCCTACAACTACCAAAGCTAACATTAAAACTACCAGCAAAACAAACTTAAAATAATACGATCTCATGTTTACCCTCCTTAAATTTTAAATCGAGCCAAGCTTGTTTTCGATTAATAACTTAAGCTGCAACCCCCTTTCATTTTTTAAATATAAACGCTAGAGTTTCCAATTCGCTGCTTATTGTGGTAGTAATCTTTTTATAATTTTTCCTGCCGGTGATTTAGGCAGTATATCTTCAATGAATACTTCCTTGGGAACCTTGTAGCGGGCAAGATGTTTTTGGCTATGCTCAATTAACTCTTCAGGTTCAACCTTATAACCTTTATTCAATACTACGTAAGCTCGCCCTACTTCACCCCATTTTTCATGGGGCATGCCCACAACCGCGGCTTCGGCAACAGCCGGATGCTTGTAAAGCGCAGACTCAACTTCAAATGGATAAACGTTCTCGCCGCCGCTGATAAACAAATCCTTTTTACGATCTACTATGTAAAAGAAGCCGTCTTTGTCATGGCGAACCAGGTCGCCGGTAAAAAGCCAGCCGTCTTTAATTATTTCTTTGGTTGCCTGTGGGTTATTCCAGTATCCCGAAAACAGGTGTGGCCCCTTGATGGCCAGCTCACCGATTTCACCCGGTAAGACCGCAGCACCTTCTTCATTGACTGCTTTTACCCGGCCGTAAAATACTGCTTTGCCCACAGAACCAATTTTTTCTTTGATCAAATTATCGGCAAGGGCAAAACAATTTGGTCCTGCTTCAGTTAAACCGTAACCCTGCTTAAAAGGAAGGCTTTTTTCCCAGTAAAGATGATAAAGGTTTTCGGGACAGGGGCTTCCTCCTGTAATACAAAACCGGACTGCAGAGAAATCTGCTGCAGCAAAATTTTTGGTTTCAGCCAGCAGTTGATACATGGTTGGGACCATAAACATTATTGTGCCTTTCTCCTGCTGAAGCAATTCTAAATACTCTTCTGCATCAAAGTTTTTCATAATAACTACAGTGCCGCCAAGTTTAATAAGGGGGAGAGTAAAGACGTTCAGCCCTCCAGTATGAAAGAAAGGCATGGCCATTACCACAACATCGTCGGGATTGAGGCCCCAGCTGATTATCGTATTCAGGGCATTCCAGGTAACCATGCGGTGTGAAAGCATAGCTCCTTTCGGGCTGCCGGTGGTTCCTCCGGTATAAAGCAGCAGCCAGGGATTTTCCGGGTCAACATCCAGGACAGGGTCGATAAAGGTATCGGAATCCAGTTTTTCAGCAGTTTTTATAGCTTCTTCAGTCGGGATAAGGATGGTTTCTGTTTTATTTGTATTTAAAGATTCGGCTGTAGGGGCCCATTCCGAGCCGTAGAATAAAATTTTAGGGGAAGAATCCTCAATTATACCTGAAAGTTCTGCGGAGGATAGCCTGTAATTAAGAGGAAGCAAAACTGCCCCTAAACGGGGCAGTGCAAAAAGCAGTTCAATATGAAATAAGCTGTTGAAATCAAGAATGGCGACCCGGTCGCCTCTCGTAAGATTAAAACTTTTTAAATAAGCAGCCATGGCGCTGGTTCTTTGATTTAATTCGCGATAGTTAACCCGTTTACCACTATCGACATCTATCAGGGCAGTTTTATCCGGGCTTAATTCAGAGCGTTTTACCAGCCAATCGTTTAACATAGGGAACCTCCGCAAACGGTTAAACCTAAAACCTGAATCGCCTATCAGTTTTTGCAAACAAATAGTATCATAAGAATATTGCAAAAGTCAAGCATCTATTTCATAAAAGGTACTTTTCTGCCTTATTGAAAATTTCAAATGTAAAAAATGGTTTTTCTGTGAAGCTGCCCTCAAAAATTTTACAACTGTCATTATATGGATGCTTGCTTTGTTTTAGCTTAAGCCTTAAATTGAGAGGCAATAACCTTTTTACTGCTGTGATATATTTGATCACCAAAAAAGAAATAATTGGCTTGGTTCTATCAGTTATCTTCAGAAAGCATTTTCTTTAAAACCTTACCAACGCTGCTTTTCGGAATGCCGTCAACAAGGATAACTTCCCGCGGAAGCTTGTAGCGGGCCAGTTTGTCCCCCAGGTATTTTTTTATATCCTCAGGGACTATGCTCTCCCCCGGTTTTAAAACAACAAAAGCTTTGCCGGTTTCACCCCACTTTTCATCAGGAACACCAATTACGGCAGCTTCCTGGACCTGGGGATGGGCTTCAATTATTTTTTCCACCTCGACAGGAAAAACATTTTCTCCTCCGCTTATATACATATCCTTTTTGCGATCTGCGATGTAATAAAAACCGTCCTCGTCTTTTCGGGCTATATCGCCGGTATATACCCAGCCATGCCTGAGAGTGTTTTTGGTTTCGTCGGGGTTATTCCAATAGCCGGAGAAAGTGACCGGCCCTCCTAAGATTAGTTCACCGAGCTGGCCTGGCTTCTTTTCTTCTCCGTTTTCATCTACTATACGTGCCTGGCAGTATATGAAAGGTTTGCCCACTGACTGGCACTTTTCTTTTACCTCTTTCCAGCTCAGAGAATACCAGGGCATGTAAAGATTATTTGGTCCGCCTTCCGTAATGCCGTAACCCTGGACAAATTTAATTTCCTTTTCCCAGTAGGGTTCCATAACCGAAACCGGGCAGGGGGCTGCTCCGGACATAACGAACTGCAAAGAAGAAAGATCTGTTTTCTCGAAACTATCCTGGGCAGAGATCATGCGGAACATTGTTGCTGCAGCAAAAAGAAATGAGCATTTTTTTTCTTCAATTTGTTTAAGTGTTAGCTCCGGATCAAATGTAGGATTAATAAGGACCTGGCCGCCGGCAAACATGGTAGGTAGGGTAACCAGGTTCCAGCCTCCAGTATGGAAAAATGGCAGTAAGCCAGGAACAACGGTTTTAGGGCCCAACTGCCAGCTAATTGTTTCGCTTAGCATATTGAAAAAGACTGCTCGATGTGAAATAACAGCTGCTTTCGGTGGGCCTGTTGTTCCCCCGGTAAAAAGAAGCAGCAGCGGATCTTCAGGCTGAATATCAACCGGGCTGCTTAAACGGCCCGAATTAGTTTCCAAAATTGCATCATAGTTTTCAGCTTTCAATGCTAATTGGGATCGTTCTTTTTTTAAGACAACCAGCTTTTCAATTGTACTGTTTTCAAGGACTGAAGAAATTTCTTCAAAAACTTCTTCATAAGCCAGCAGCCGCGGTTTTGTCTGGCGCAGCATATCCGATAATTCGGCTGCAGACAACCTGACATTAAGAGGAACAAGTATTATACCTGTTTTCAATGCTGCAAAGAAAAAATCAATGTATTCAACACAGTTTCGGGCCAGTACTGCCATTCTGTCCCCTTTTTGCAGGTTAGCTTTACCGGTAAGATATGCTGCGAGGGCAGATGCCCTCTGGTTAAGCTCAAGGTAGCTGTATTCGCGATTCCGATCTGATTCATATAAAACCGGCCAATCAGGAGAAAACGAAGCTCTCCGTTCTAAAAAATCAAGGGTTTGGTTCCAGTTAAAGGTCATTTTATCCCCGCCTTTGTCTCTTTGTAAACAAACCTGAAGAGTGACTCAGGTATGATTTATAGTAAATATTCTGTACTGTTTGCACCATTCCTGCTTAAAAAATACACAGGTAATTGCACACATCTATAGACTTAAATAAAAAAGTACCAAAGTATGGTTCCACCGGCTTTGGTATTAGAAATCAGAGTTTGGATGCTATATTATTGAGAATGTCCGGATAGCCTTCATGGCGCTGCTTATCATTCGATAGAGTAGTGAAAATTTTGAGTAAGCTTAAGATGGTAATCTGGGGCATAAAGTAAAAAGCAACCAGTTGACAGGGTTGAAAAAAAGCAAATATAATTTGGTAAATTATAAGTTTAAGCAATTCGCTATAATGGAGGCGCAAAAATGACCATTTCCAAAAGTAATGTCAGGATTGAAAATGGAGAAACAATCACCTACCGGAAAGCAGGTGAAGGGAAAAAAATACTTTTATTAATTCACGGAAACATGACGTCCTCAAAACACTGGGAGCCCTTTTTAAAAAAAATTCCGTCCGGATATACTGCTTATGCAGTTGATCTGCGCGGGTTTGGTGATTCCAGCTACTACCAACCGATCGATTCGCTGGCCGACTTTGCCGAAGACATAGTAATGTTTGCCCGCAAACTGAATCTTACGAGGTTCACTCCCCTGGGCTGGTCAACGGGGGGCGGTGTGGCAATGCTCCTGGCGGCTGAACATCCAGAACTGGTTGAAAAAATGGTTTTAATTGAGACTGTTTCCTACCGGGGGTATCCAATATACCGCAAGAATGAAAAGGGCGAACCAATAGTTGGTCAGTTTTACGGAAGCAAGGAAGAAATGGCAGCCGACCCGGTCCAGGTTGCACCGGTTGCTGCCGCTCTGGAAGAAGGAAATTCTGATTTCTTAAAGTATCTCTGGGATCAATTGATCTACGTTGTTAAAAAGCCTGAACCGGAAGAATACAAAGAAAACATAGCAGCTACCATGCAGCAGCGAAATCTTGTCGATCTGGATTGGGCCCTTGCATCTTTTAATCTGAGCCATAGCCATAATGGGGTTGCTGAAGGTAACGGCCTGGTTGATAAAATAAATT
>PWSG01000126.1 GCA_003564055.1 Syntrophomonadaceae bacterium | reverse complement strand
CCTCCTAAAGACTGGTCAACTTCGCATCACGGCGGTGCAAGAACGACAGTAAGGGAGGATGTTAGAATTGATCGCGGGGAGTAAACTGGAAAAAGTAATTAACAGTGGAGAATTCGTAGTAACAGGAGAACTCGGGCCGCCTAAAGGCTCTGATATTACTCAACTTAAGCATCATGCCGAGGAAATGCGCAACCATGTTGAGGCTTATAACATCACAGATAACCAGACAGCTATCGTGCGTACTTCCAGCATTGCCTGCGGTGCCACCCTGGTTCAAATGGACCTTGAGCCGATTATTCAGATTGTCGTACGCGATCGTAACCGGATCTGTATTCAAAGTGATGTTTTAGGGGCTGAGGCATTGGGCATCAAGAATATTCTCTGCCTGGCCGGTGACCATCAGTCTTTCGGAAATGAAACGGGTTCGAAAGGGGTTTACGATATTGACTCCATGCAGCTGATTAAAGGCTTGAAGGATTTACGTGATGAGAAAAAGTTCATGGGCGGAGACGATCTTGAAGGGGATATAAGTTATTACCTTGGCGCAGTGGAGAATCCCTTTGCCGATCCGTTTGAGTACCGTGTTGATCGGTTGGAGAAAAAGATCGAAGCAGGAGCCAGCTTTATTCAAACCCAGTGTATTTTTGATATTGACCGTTTTGAGCGGTGGATGGAGTTGGTACGTGAGCGCGGCCTGCATAAAAAGTGTGCTATCCTCGGCGGAGTAACTCCTATGAAATCACTCGGAGCAGCCAAATATATGAAGAATTTCGTATCGGGCATTACCATCCCTGATGAACTGGTTGACAGGTTAAAGGGAGCTGAAAAGAAAAAAGAAGAAGGCCTGAAGATATGTATCGAAACCATCGAAAGGCTAAAAGAAATCGAAGGTGTGGCCGGTGTTCATATCATGGCCATTGCCTGGGAAGAAATTGTCCCTGAAATTGTTGACCGGGCCGGTTTATAACCCCGCCCGAAAGTTTAGACTGCATGAAGCAGGCAAGCATTTTATTCTATCAAGAGTAAACAAACCAGGACAGGCCTGCACAGGCCTGTCCTTTTTACAAGAGCTAAAAGTTCTGACAGGAATAATACGGCAAGTACATAAGTATCCTATAGGCCCTTACTCCTGAAAACCTGCGCAAATTTGGCAGAAATTATTTTAGCGATCCCGGAAACGCCTATGTACACTGGGTTTATAAGGGGTCATTTTGAAAACCAACTTTTATGGCACCGGCTTGTCCGGGTTAGGTTTTAATGCAATGTTATTTATCCTGAGACTGTCGGTGTTGTTGGTTCGAGCACTCCCTGATTCTGAGTGGCGGTGGTTATATCGAGTGAGACTGTGGGGACGGTTCGAGCGTCCCGAAGCGTAGCGAAGGCCGTAGGGAAGACGATGGAACCGTCAGACTGTCTCACAGATAAACGATGATCATATTTTTAAGAATCTGACACTGAATGTTGCAGGGGCTTGGCGTGCCAGGCCCGAGGTGATTAACAGTAATAAATTTTACGGAGGTGGTTGAATGAATAAAAAAGATGTTGTTATAGTCAGCGCCGTCCGCACCCCGATCGGTGACTTCGGCGGTTCCCTGCGCGATGTTTCAGCTCTGCAGCTTGGTGCTACAGTTGTTGAAGAAGCTGTGCGTCGCGCTGAAGGCCTGGAAAAATTCCAGGTGGAGGAAATTATTTTCGGTAACTGCAGCCAGCGCAGTGACGAGCCGAATATTGCCCGCTGCATAGCACTTGAATGCGGGTTTCCCATTGAAACTACCGGTTTTACTATTCAGCGGCAGTGTAGCTCTGCTATGCAGTCTATTGTATCGGCTTACCAGGAAATAGTATTGGGCGATACTGAAATAGTTATTGCCGGTGGTGTTGAATCGATGAGCTCCGCGCCTTATGTTTTGAAGGGTGCTCGCTGGGGGCAGCGTTTGCAGCATGGAGAAATGACAGATGCCCTCTGGGAAATGTTAATGGACCCGGTGTATAAGATTATGATGGGCGAAACAGCGGAACGTCTGGCTGATAAGTATAATATCAGTCGCGAGGAACAGGATGAAGTTGCTGCCCGCAGCCATAAAAATGCCGCGGCGGCGATTGATGACGGACGTTTCCGTGAGGAGATTATTCCGGTACACGTTAAAACCCGTAAAGGCGAGACTGTTATTGATACCGATGAACACCCGCGCCGGGATATTTCCCCGGAAACACTGGCTAAACTGAAGCCTGTTTTTAGAAAAGATGGTACTGTCACGGCCGGGAATGCTTCAGGTTTAAATGACGGTGCAGCTGCAGTGGTTTTAATGAGTGCTGAAAAGGCTCATGAACTGGGTTTAAAACCGTTGGCCAGGATAGTTTCTTACGCATGGGCAGGAGTAGAACCTGACCTGATGGGCTATGGTCCGGTACCGGCTACAAACAAAGCTTTAGAAAAAGCTGGTATGACCATAGGGCAAATGGAATTAATTGAACTTAATGAAGCTTTTGCTGCCCAGTACATGGCCTGTGAAAAGCTTTTAGAACTAAATAGGGATACTGTGAATGTGAACGGAAGCGGTGTAGGCTTGGGCCATCCTGTTGGCAGCACAGGAGCGCGCATTGTAGTTACCCTGCTGCACGAGATGGCCCGCCGGGGCAACAAGCTGGGCTTAGCCACCTTATGTGTTGGCGGCGGTCTCGGCATGGCCCTGATCTTAGAAAGAGCTTAGCAATGAATGAGACAGGGGGACGGGGGCTTTGACTCATTTCGAAAGTAGCTTAAATTTTTTTGCAGGTAGCATGTTCAAAAAATCTCTGGAAACTCTATTAAGCGAGACAAAACCCCCGTCCCCCTGTCTCTCTGAAAAAGGAGGAATTTAAATGTCTGATCTGATTAAAGTAACTCGTGAAGACCGTCTGGTTATTATTACCATTACCCGCCCGCCGGTCAATGCTCTAAATCATGAAGTTGTGGATGAGCTGGAAAAAGTGTTTGATGAACTTGCAAAAGACGAAAAAATTGGTGCCGTTATTGTTACAGGCGCAGGCGAGAAAGCTTTTGTAGCAGGCGCTGATATAACAGAATTTCCTAACCTGAACAGCGCAAACGGTGAAAAATTAAGCAGGCGTGGGCAGGAAGTTTTCCAGAAAATTGCCGATTTCCCGGCTCCGGTTATTGCAGCCGTTAATGGATTTGCCCTCGGCGGGGGGATGGAACTGGCCCTGGCCTGCGATATTCGCGTTGTTGCTGAAAATGCCAGGGTCGGCTTACCAGAGGTAACCTTAGGTATCTTTCCCGGTTACGCGGGGACCCAGCGTTTGCCTAGAATTATTCCAGGCGGCAAAGCCAAGGAATTGATCTTTACTGGGGCGATGATCGATGCTGCAGAAGCTTATCGTATTGGGATAGCAGATCATCTTACTGCACAGGGTGAAGCGCAGCAAAAAGCCCGTGAAGTTGCTGCTCAAATACTTAAGGCAGGTCCAGTTGCCATTCGTCTGGCAAAGCAGGCTGTTAACAAAGGACTGGAACAAACATTAGAAGAAGGTCAAAAAACAGAAGCTGCTTTATTTGCCGAGCTTTGCGATACCGAAGATCAGAAAGAAGGGGCCAAAGCTTTCATGGAAAAACGTCCCCCGCAGTTCAAGGGTAAATAAGAAAACCATTGTAACTACTTGTATGCCTGTTGTCCTTGTTGATTCATAAACGGTGCCAAGGAGACGGTTCAAACGGTCCTAATAAACTGGCCTCTGCCCTCTGATTTCTTAACTTAATACCGGGGCTGTTGGAACCGTTTCCTGTGGATTACTGCACGTCATTACGCAAGAAAAACTTCAAGTTAGGATTAAGACAATAAGAATGCAGGGGCACGGCGTGCCGTGCCCGAAACATAAGAAGGAGCTGAAAAGAGATGGAAATTAAAACAATAGGCGTTGTCGGCGCCGGGACAATGGGCAGTGGAATAGCCCAGGCTGCAGCAGAAGCAGGCTTTGATGTGATTATGCGTGATATTGAAGATGGATTTGTAGAGAGCGGCATAAAAGCCATTGGAAAAAACCTGGGGCGAGCTGTTGATAAGGGTAAAAAGCCAAAGGAAGAGGCCGAAGCTATTAAAGGAAAGATCCGCGGTACAACAAGCCTTGATGAACTCGGGCAGGCAAACCTGGTAATCGAAGCTGTTATCGAAAACATGGAGTTAAAAAAAGATTTATACGAAAACCTGGACAGGATCTGCCCTCCTGACACGGTAATTGCCTCTAATACATCCGGGCTAAGCATTACCGAGATGGCATCAGCTACAAAAAGGCCGGATAAAGTTGTCGGCATGCACTTCTTTAACCCGGTACAGGTCATGAAATTGGTTGAGGTAATAAAAGGAGCGGAAACTTCAGAGCAGACATTTCAGTTAGTTATGGATATAGCCCGGAAGATGGGAAAAGAGCCAATTGCCGTAAACGAGGCCCCTCTTTTCGTTGTAAACCGCATTTTGATTCCCATGATTAACGAAGCGGCATATGTTTTAATGGAGGGAGTAGCAGGCGCCGAGGATATTGATAAAGGCATGATGCTGGGTGCAAACCACCCTATAGGGCCGCTTGCCCTGGGCGATCTGGTAGGCCTTGATGTGCTGCTGGCCGTTCAGGATACCCTGTATAAAGAAACCGGGGATTCCAAGTATCGTACCTGCCCCTTGATTCGTAAAATGGTCCGCGCAGGCCACCTGGGAAGAAAGAGCGGCCGAGGGTTTTACATCTACGAGTAAATAGAGTATTTGAAATTTCCAGATAGAAGTTCTTAAATGGAAACTGCCTTGGAAAAGAGCATTATTTTTTCACTAATCTACTCCGCATATCTATACAAAGGATTTATAAATGATGCACTGCCGGTGATGAGGCTAAATGATCTGAAAAGCCCTCGCTTCAAAAGCGAGGGCTTTTATAAAATAAGTTTTCAAGGTTAAAACAACAATTTTTTTTCACTAAAAAAGCTCATACCATTTCAATGTAATT
>PWSG01000032.1 GCA_003564055.1 Syntrophomonadaceae bacterium | reverse complement strand
GTCTGCCCCCTTTGGCCAACTTGGGTACCTCTCCACAGCTCTTCATGGAGCCGACGAAGGGATTCGAACCCCCAACCTGCTGATTACAAATCAGCTGCTCTACCATTGAGCTACGTCGGCCGACGAAGTCTACCCTTAAAGCAACTTATAGTATAGCTCATTTTATAATAGGCGTCAACATGATGAGAGAAGGAATTTTGCATTTATCCCAAGAAAAAGATTATAATAAAAAGTGCAGTATGTAAATTGATTTTTGGGCAAAAGGAGGGGCGCTTATGTCGGAAATCAGGGTTGCTATAATCGGCGGGACGGGAGTGTACAACCAATCTCTTCTAAATGATCAAGAAGAAATAACCGTTGATACCAAATATGGCGCAGTGACTATGAGGATGGGTACATATAAGAACCGTAAAGTATTCTTTTTAGCCCGTCATGGAGGTAAACATTCAGTACCGCCGCATATGGTCAATTATAAAGCTAACATTGCAGCACTTAAACATTTAGATGTAAATGCCATAATTGCCACAGCTGCTGTAGGAACTCTTCATCAGAATATGCCCCCGGGAAGCATGGTGATAATAGACCAGTTTATTGATTTTACAAAACAAAGGCCGCTGACATTTTATGAAGGAGCAGGAAAGACGATTGTTCATATAGATCTTTCAGAACCTTATTGTAGTGAAGTCAGAAAGACTATATTAAATGCCGGCACTGCCCTGGATCTTGAACTGGTTGACGGTGGTTGTTACGTCTGCACTGAGGGTCCGCGTTTTGAAACTCCCTCTGAAATTAGAATGATCGGGCAGTGGGGCGGTGACCTGGTGGGAATGACTAATGTCCCTGAAGTCGTCCTTGCCCGTGAAGCAGGTCTCTGTTATGCAGTTATAGCTTTGCCGACTAATTATGCCGCGGGTATTTCTTTAAGCCCTTTGACACATGAAGAAGTTCTTGATGAAATAGAAAGGGTCAAGCCTGGACTTGAAAAGCTGCTTGCCACAGCTGTGGAGAATATCGAACATGGATATTCATGCGGCTGCAACGAAGCCGGAAAATACTGGTCCGAGGAGAGCTGACTACCCATGAACGAAAAAAACAAGCTGCCTACTATGTACTGGCAGGATAATCGTCTCTGTATACTTGATCAACGTTTTCTGCCTTTAAAAGTTGAGTACCGCAGCTGTAAAAATTGCAGTCAAATTATAGATTCGATCAAGGAAATGTCTGTGCGCGGCGCCCCGGCAATTGGAATTACCGCCGCTTATGGTATGGCAATAGCAGCCCTGAATGCTCTTGAGGAAGGCTATAATAAGGATAAGTTATTGACAAGCCTTGATGAAGCAGCCTCCAATTTGATAATGGCCCGTCCAACCGCTGTTAATCTATTCTGGGCCGTACAGAGAATGAAGAACCTTATACAAAAGCAGAAAGAGTCATCTCCACAGCAGATATTTGAAAGCTTGTTAACGGAAGCGAAGAAAATACATGACGAAGATGTAAATAACAACCGTATGATTGGTTATTACGGATCTGAGCTGGTTCCTGAAAAAGCCTCTGTTCTGACGCACTGTAATGCAGGTGCGCTTGCTACCTGTGGATATGGAACTGCCCTGGGAGTAGTGCGGGCAGCAGTGAAACAGGGTAAAGATATCCATGTTTTCGTAGATGAAACAAGGCCTCTTTTACAGGGCTCCAGGATTACAGCTTTCGAGCTTTTAAACGAAGATATTTCTGCAACACTGGTTACTGATAGCGCAGCAGGGTCGCTGTTGTCAGGGAATAAAGTTGACTTGATCCTGGTTGGCGCCGACCGGATTGCCGCCAATGGTGATGTGGCCAATAAAATCGGCACCTATACGCTTGCTGTTTTAGCCGATTACCATAATGTACCTTTTTATGTTGCTGCGCCTGTATCAACTATCGATATGACTGTCGAATCCGGGGAGAGCATAATTATCGAAAAACGCTGCAGCAGTGAGATAACTTATTTAGATGGGCACTTAACAGCTCCTGAAGGAATTACCGCCTTTAATCCAGCCTTTGATATTACTCCGGCAAAACTGATTACAGCAATCATTACTGAGCGTGGTGTTGTTTGCAGACCGGATCGTGAAAAGCTGAACAAGCTTTTTTAAAGATAAAAGGAGAAGCATATATTGAGCAGAACCTTAATTAAAGATACACTGATCATCACCCTTGACACTGATCGGCCCAATTATTTTTATGGCGATTTATTGATTGATAAGGATCAAATAGAGAAAATTACCAAACAGCCCAACGAAATTGACAGAAACATGGCTGCTGAGGTGATCGAAGGTAAAAATCTTATGGTCATGCCGGGCTTAATCTGACACCGCTGCATGACCCGCTTGCTCATGTGGTTTATGTTTCAGCGGCGGCAGATGTCAGCTTCGTCGTGGTAGACGGCAGAATTATTTTACAAAATGGCGCTTTTAAAACTATTGACGAAGAAAAAATCAGAACTGAAGCGACACGCCGTGCCAAACGGCTGGTAAACTCTGGAAAGGGAAATGAACAATAAACATGAAAAGACCGCATATTTTAATTACTAATGATGACGGAATTAATGCTGAAGGCATACAAAAACTTGGCCAGGTCTTGTCGGAAAACAAAAACATGTACAGGTTATCTGTTATCGCCCCTGAACGAGAGCGCAGCGCTATCGGTCATGCTATAACTATGCACAAACCGCTGCGGGTTGTAGAAGTAAACTTTCTGCACAAACCTGCTCTTACAGGGTTGTCCGTCAATGGAACCCCCTCTGACTGTGTTAAACTGGCGGTGGAGGCTATTTTGGATGATGTGCCTGACCTGGTGATTTCAGGCATTAACAGGGGCAGTAACCTGGGCACTGATGTCCTTTATTCAGGAACAGTATCTGCAGCACTGGAGGGATTGCTGTTAGGGATACCTTCTGTGGCTATATCGCTTACAGGAAATGGAGACAGTAACAGCTTTGATTATGCCGCCCGCTTGATCAGCAATCTTATCCCGGAGTTGCTCGAAGGAAGCATTGACGCGTCAACACTTATAAATATAAATGTACCTGTAGATGTAAATAATATTAAAGGAGTACGGATTACTAAACTGGGTAACAGGCGTTATCGTAATGCTTTTGAAAAACGTACTGACCCGCGGGGAATGAATTATTACTGGCTGGCCGGAGAGCTGGTCGAAGATGACCCTGAGGATGATGATTGCGACACAAAAGCAGTGCGGGAGGGCTACATATCATTAACTCCTATCCACTTCCAGTTGACCGACTTTATATCCATGCCGGCACTGGAGAAGCTTGTCAAAAAGATCAATCTTTAATATATTATAAACCCTTATAAATTTGGAATACTTATTTTTGCCAAGGCACTTTTAACAAGACGGAAGGGAGTCACTTAAGGTGGCTAAAATGGAACCTTTTGGCGATAATTGCTACCGCATTTCTCGCAGTGGCAAAATGAAAGCTGATGTTTTCATATATCTCAACAAAGAGCTTTATAAATCTTTTAGTGAAGATCAGTCTATTGAACAGTTAACTGATGCTGCTTCGCTTGAAGGAGTAATAAGCCCTGTTATCGGTATGCCAGACATCCATAGCGGATTTGGACTGCCCATAGGGGGAGTCATGGCTATGGATGCTGAAAAGGGCTTAATATCTGCCGGGGCTGTTGGCATGGATATAAACTGCGGCGTTCGTCTGCTAAGGACGAATATAGACGCTGCTGATCTGGATCAATCTTTGCTTAAAAAGCTAATAAACGGAATTTTGCAGCGTGTGCCAAGTGGTATTGGCCAAAAAAGCAGGCACTCATCTTTAATCGGAAAATACTTTAAGAAATTTTTACATTCCGGAGCGCCATTTTTAATTGAGCTTGGTTTTGGACGGCCGGAAGATTTGCAGTGTATTGAAGACAGCGGCTGCTTAGAAGGAGCTGACATCAGGGCGGTAAGCAAAAAGGCTGTTGATAGAGGCCGGCAGCTTTCGACAATCGGTGGTGGGAACCATTTTATAGAACTTGGTGTAATCGATAAGATTTTTGATTGCGCCGCAGCATCAGAATATGGTCTTGAAAAAGGGACTCTTACAGTGCTTATCCATACTGGAAGCCGTGGTTTCGGACATCAGGTTTGTACTGATTACTCAAAAACAATGAAAAAAGATGCAAGAAAATATGATATTGAAATACCTTCGGCAGGCCTGGCCGCAGTACCGATAAGATCAAGGGAAGGCGAAGATTACTATGCAGCGATGGCCTGTGCGGTTAACTTCGCTTTCTGTAATCGCCAGTGGATAGCCGATGATGTGCGTAAGGCATTCGAAGAGACCCTTGGCGGCAGCGATCACGATTACGGCCTTGATCTTGTTTACGATGTTGCTCATAATACAGCCCAGTTTGAAGAAATCAACGGAAAAAAAATGCTCATACACCGTAAAGGAGCGGTCAGAGCCTTGCCTCCGGGACACCAAATGAATCCTGACCGTTACAGGGCTACAGGCCATCCTATCCTTATTCCAGGAAGCATGGGCAGCGCTTCTTACGTGGTTAGGGCTGAACCGGGAGTTGAAAAATTATTTAATTCAGTAAATCATGGCGCAGGTCGTTTACTCTCCAGGACTGCGGCAAAGCGTGAAGTATCTGTTGAACAGTTAAAAGAGCGTATGGCAGATATAGTAATTTCCGGCAAGCATTATAAACCATATCTTGATGAAGCTCCTCAGGCCTATAAAAATATTGACCTTGTTATTGATACATTAACTGAGATTGGACTCAGCCGCAAGGTTGCCAGGCTGAAGCCGCGGGCAGTTATTAAGGGTGAAGAATAGGTACTGCAACCTCTACAGTGACCAGGCAGTCTAGAGCGAATCTGTCTATTGAAAGATAATAAAACAGCAACCTGCCCGGCGGCATGATCAAGTTTTCCTTTACAATAAAAAGATTAATGCAGTGATAAAACTTTTTGATCAAAATGAAAGGTCGGCCGATATTAAGTTAAGCTTTATTT
>PWSG01000214.1 GCA_003564055.1 Syntrophomonadaceae bacterium | reverse complement strand
TATCGAAGGCCTCGTTGAAGACGGTTCGCAGTGGCTTTTAAAACTTGATGTAAACGGTGGAGAACTGGTCCCTGCAGATGACATGAAAGGCAAGGGCGCTTACGAATCGGGAAAAATGATCTGGGATAAATTTGACGACAAGCCTGCCTTTGTTGTTAATGGGCCAGCCGGGGAGGCAAAAATGGCCATGGCTGGCATTGCTTTTAACGACCCCGAAGGTCGCGCCGCCCGTTATGCAGGTCGTGGCGGCCTAGGTGCCGTCATGGGCAGCAAGGGTCTTAAAGCGATAGTGCTTGACCATAAAGATGCCCCCGGTATAAAACCTGCTGATGAAGAAATGCTCCGCGCCGGCCAGAAAAAGCTGGCTGAAGCAATTCAAACCCATGATTTAACTAAAAAAGGCGGCGGACTGAACAGCTACGGTACCGCTTTGTTGATTAATGTTCTAAATGAAGCAGGAGGACTGCCGACCAACAATTTCCGTTCGGGAGTATTTGAAGGAGCCAAGAAAATTAGCGGTGAAGCGATGGCTGAAACATTAGAAAAACGTGGCGGCGAAGGCACAATGGGACACCGCTGCCATCCCGGCTGTATCATTAACTGTTCTACAGTTTACTCCTATAAAGATGGCAGTGAGCATGTATCAAGCGTAGAATATGAATCGATCTGGGCACTTGGTGCCAACTGCGGCATCGATGATCTCGATGATATTGCAGAAATGGTCAGGCTCTGTAACGACCTTGGTATAGATACCATTGAAGCCGGTTGTACTATCGGTGTGGCCATGGAAGCCGGGTTGGCTGAATTTGGTGATGGTAAAGCAGCGATTAAAATGCTAAAAGAGCTTTACGATCGCACCCCGCTGGGCCACATTCTCGGCCAGGGGGCACAGTTCACCGGTGAGGCCTACGGGGTAACCCGTATCCCGACCGTTAAACGCCAGGGCATGCCGGCCTACGAACCGCGGGCAGTAAAAGGCATCGGTGTAACTTATGCTACTTCAACCATGGGTGCAGACCACACCGCCGGTTACACAGTTGCGCCCGAGATTGCCGGGGTTGGAGGAAGCGCAGATCCGCTTGCTACAAAAGACAAAGTCGGTCTATCCAAGGCTTTTCAGGACACAACCGCCTTTATCGATGCTGCAGGGTACTGTCTCTTTATTGCCTTTCCCATTCTTGATATTCCTAGTGGCTTTGAAGGTGTCATAGAAACAGTAAACGGTATGCTTGGCACTAAATACACCTCTGATGATGTTACAAGGATTGGTGATGAAATCCTGCGCATTGAAAGGGATTTCAATTTGAGGGCAGGCTTAGGCAAGGAAGCGGATCGTATGCCTGAGTTTATGAAGTTAGAGAAGCTTCCTCCCCATGACAATGTCTGGGATATCTCTGACAAAGAACTCGATACCTTCTGGGATTAATTGCGATGAAAGTGAAAGTAACTCTATACGCAACACTGATCCGCTATCATCCGGAAGATAAGCGCAATGAACCATTTGCCGTTGAGCTGCCCGAAGGAGCAACCGTAAAAGATCTGCTTGATAAAGTGGGCATTAAGGCTGAAGAGGCCAAGCAGGTTTTTATCAGGCACAGAAGTCGTCCCGATGATTATACCCTGGAGGATGGAGACGAGGTAGCTATATTCCCTCCGGTCGGGGGAGGATAAATTACCGGCAGTAAAACGAAGAAGCGAGGCGCGGCTGTTTTAAAGCCGCGCCTCTTGCCTTTTCCCTCACGAAAAACGAAAAATGACACAATATCACTAAGTTAAAAAGGTGTCAGACACCTTTTTAACTTATTTTTGCTTAAGGGCAGCGCACAATACCCTGAGACCAGAGGCAGTCGGCGCAGGAGGGGGCATTGCCCCAGCAATCTTCGTTTTCTTCGGTGAAATCGCAATTTGAATTTGTCGAGCAGTCCATACAGGAAGGGAAATTGTAGTTGCGGACCCGGTAACGGAATTTTACATATTCGGGCTTGTTCCAGATATCATACAAACTTTCACTGCTGATATTTCCCAGTAAATAAGCGCTGACTTCTTTGCTGCGGTTATCAAGGAAGTAAGGGTAAGAGTACATTAAGCCGTAGCAGGGACTGACACTGCCATCCCAGCGGATTACGGCGGCATCATCATTAATAAAGCCGCAGCGCCGGCTGCTGCCCCAGTACATACGCGGCATTCTTACTGAACCCCACATAACATAATCCTGCTCCATCGCCGGCCAGATTACCGGATCAGGCAGGTTGTGCTGGGCTGCCTCTCTGTCCCAGCCCGGCGCGGCCATTACGCCGGCTCCCATTTCCCGCTTATTACCCGGCATATCATAAAGCACTTCCTGATACATTTCTTCTGAATAAGCTAAAAGATTTGTAACCAGCACTGTAGTCGCGCCAACTTCTTTGGCCAGTTTTGGCATAAGCGGCAGCTGGTCAAGGTTGCTGCGCATCAGGACAAATTCAAGAACTACCTTGGGATTGTAGACATTCATTTCCTGCTTTATTTTTTGCAGGTTCACAATATTGGCAATCACATCGTCCAGCTCACTGCCGACCCTGATTTTGCGGAAGGTGTTTTCATCAACGCTGTCAATAGAGAAGTAGACGATATGAACCCCGCTTTCAATCAAAGTCCGGGCCGCATCTGTTGTGACCAGAGTGCCATTTGTACTTAGCGAAACCAGGTAACCGGCATCCGTTAATTTTCTGATTATCTGCAAAGCCTGTGAATGGGCCAGCGGTTCACCGAATCCGCCCAGATGAATCCTCTCCAGATCGGGAAAGGCTTTAAGCTGGCTAAGAAGCTTATCAAAAAGATCTATATCCATTTCACCCTCGGTAAAATCAGGCCACTGCTGCCTTACGCAGGTAACACATTGCAGGTTGCACGCAGAAGTGGGCTCCAGGTAGATTTTTTTTAACCCGGTCCCGATTTTATGCACGATTATTTCATCATCACGCTCATCAACTAAATATTCACCATTACCGATGCACTTTTCCAGCCCTGCATCAGCAAGGATGCTTTTTATTCTGCTACTTTCTTGTTTTTTCATAAACACACCTCTCTATATATAACCATAATGGTTATATATTATTGTAACTTAAAAACTTTACTCCATCAAGTGGTTGCCATAAAGTTCTTAAATTATGTTATCATTAAAAAGAACTGCCATCTATAAAATATTTGGTTAACACTATATGATTTTAAATTTGGTGTTAATGACTAAGCTGGCATTCACTTATATTTAGCTAAGGAGGCATATAATTTTATGCAACTAACAGAGCACCTGTACTGGTACCCATGGCAGGGAAGGGCAAACAACTGTAACAGTATTATCTTGAAAGGAAAACAGACTATTTTATTTGATCCCGGGCATATGTATAATGAACTGAATGAAAGCTGTCTCGATCAGCTAATTCAAGACATGTCCGCTGACGGAATAAGTATTAACGATGTCGATCTTATTCTCTGCACACACGGTCATCCCGACCACGCCGAGTCAGCAGGCACCATCCGCGAACAAAACGGTACCCGTTTTGGAGTGCACAGGGATGATGAATTTATCCTTGATGCAATCGCCCGACACTACGCTGCCCAAAAAGGCAGGGAGCTGCCCTCGCTTAAACCCGATATTTACTTAGATGAGGGCAAACTTGATTTGGGTCCTGTAAACAGCGAAGCCGATCATATTGAAGTTTTGCACACACCCGGTCACTCGCCCGGCTGCGTCTGCTTCCATTTGCCCGAGCATAAGGCTTTAATCAGCGGCGATACCATTTTTGAAGGCAGTATCGGGCGCGCCGATCTTCCGGGTGGAGACATGAACACCCTCGGCCAGAGTGTCGAAAAACTCTCCCGCCTTGAAGGTGTGGAGTTTCTGCTTCCGGGCCACATGGGCTATATTAAAGGAGCAGCAGGGGTGGAACGTAACCTCGAACAGATCAAACGCTTTTTCTTTTAGACAGGGTGGTCGGGACTGCGGGGAAGGATTTAATACATATTTAACGAATTAGTATAGTTAAGATGTTTGCCTTAGATGGTTACCTTCTGGGCTGAGTCCTTTGCTTAACCGTATTCGTCATAGATGCACTAATGTATCAGGAAACAAGTCTAAGCTGTCAGCTAGTAAGTCTATCGTGCCGGATAGTAAATCGCAGCGAAAGGAAATTGCCAGCCTGGTTCAAAGGAGTCCTGCCCTATGGCTTACTTTAACCACTACAGCCCGGTGAACATATTCGAGCGCTACAAGGGCAACCCGATCCTGGTTCCCGACCGCTGGCCTTACCCGGCTAATGCCACCTTTAACCCTGCTGCCGTAAGGTTCAACGATGAAACAATTCTGCTGGTTCGCGTCGAAGATATGCGTGGATTTTCGCATCTAACTATTGCCCGCAGCAAGGATGGTATGACAAACTGGCAGGTTGACGAAAAACCGGCATTAATGCCCGATGTTAACTTTGATGAAGAAAGGTGGGGAATAGAAGACCCCCGCATTGTCTGGCTTGAAGACAAGGAGCAATTTGCCATTACTTACGTGTCATTTTCAAAAGACGGCCCGGTAGTTTCGCTGGCCCTTTCAAATGACCTGCAGAGCTTTGAGCGTCACGGGTCAATGCTCCCCCCGGAAGACAAAGACGCATCACTCTTCCCATGTTTGATTGATGGCAAATATACTATGCTCCACCGCCCGATTATTCGCGGCGAAGCTCACATCTGGATTTCCAGTTCCCCGGATCTCGAATACTGGGGTCATCACAAGGTACTGCTTCCCGTTCGCCCGGGCTGGTGGGATAGTTCCCGGGTCGGCCTTGGACCGCCCCCGATCAAAACTGATGAAGGCTGGCTGATAATCTACCATGGGGTTCGCCTCACTGCTTCCGGCAGTTTATACAGGGTCGGCCTGGCCCTGCTAGATCTCGAAGAACCCTGGATAATAAGGAAACGCTGTGACCAGTGGGTTTTCGGCCCGCACGAACAATATGAAAGGGTAGGAGATGTTCCCGGGGTAACCTTTCCCACCGGGACAGTCTATAATCCTGAAAATGATCAGTTGATAATGTACTATGG
>PWSG01000153.1 GCA_003564055.1 Syntrophomonadaceae bacterium | reverse complement strand
GGGGGTATATCTCCTCATTTCGTTTATAATCAACTTGAGCAGGCTTCAGCAGATGATATGATTAAAGGTGTGGTTCTAAGGGTTGAGAGCCCGGGTGGCTCTATTGCCGCTTCACAGGAGATAGCATACATGGTCAGGGATTTTGATAAACCGATTGTAATTTCCATGGCCGATATGGCAGTTTCGGGAGGGTACTACATTTCTGCCTATGCCCAGGGAATTGTGGCTCAACCGGGGACAATGACCGGTTCAATTGGAGTAATAAGCACTTTTATAGATTTGGAAGGGCTTTATGAAAAACTGGGAATTGAAGTTGAAATAATTAAATCAGGTGAGCATAAAGATATGTTCAGCCGGTCTTTGACTGAAGAAGAAAAAGAAAAAATGCAGTATTTTTCTGATGAAGCATACAACCAGTTTATCAGCGATGTAGCCAAGGGTAGGAATATGGCCATTGAGGAAGTACGCGAAATGGCGACAGGAGAAATTTATCTTGGCAGCCAGGCTAAAGATTTGGGCCTGGTAGATCGGCTCGGTGGAACTGATACTGCAATAGAATTCCTGGCAGAACTAAATAACTTAGAAAACCCGGTTCGCTATGAATTTCCGCCGCCTTCAATATTTACCCAGCTTTTTGGTTATGGTTACCAGGTTTTGATTACGCTGGAAAAAGCACTGCTCGGTCCGGAGCTGCTTATGTTTAAGATGCTGCAGGAAGGCGTGCCGCCTGATATTCGCTACCAGGTAAGGTAAAAAGCGCACGGTTACCAAATCATTTTTTATCTTAAACAAAACAGGTAGGAATGCCAGCAGGTGTTTGCCGCCGGATTTATTAAGGATGAACATATAAAACAAATTTAAAATTTATTTTAATCTACAGAAAAGTGGTCAGGAGGACTTTATCATGGGAGACAAGTTGTTTGACTGGCTTTATGGCGTGATTGCAAGCCCGGTTGCTACTTTAAACGAAATTGCCATTGAAAGGCCTGTAGGTTGGGCACTTTTGGTTTATATCGGGGTAGCTGTCTTAACTGCAATTGCTGCAATCTTTGAACCGGGAACAATGGCAGATGTTGAAGAGTTCATGACGATGTTTCCTTTCTATGTTCCCTTGAGTATCTTATTTGTTGCAGGGCTTTTTTTCACCGTGGTCATGCTGCTTATTCTCTCTTTTGTGCTGCACCTTTTTGCCAGGTTGTTTGGCGGCAGTGGGGGATACTGGAATTTCTTTTCTGCCTATACCTTTGCAAATTTTCCTACCATCTTTAATGTGCCTTTATCCTTAATTGCCAGCGTGCTTGGCGGCTTTGGTTCTTTTCTAAGCGGCCTGTTTGGTTTCGGTATATCGATTTGGATCCTTGTTTTGCAGGTTTTAGCTGTTCGTGAAAGCCACGGGCTAACAACGGGCATTAGCATCCTTGCTTACTTTATTTCTTTTTTAATTATTGTCGCTATCCCTGTTGTAATTGTGGTTGCCGTTGTGCTTGCAATGATAGCAGGTTAGTGATCATGGTCTTCAATCAGGCAGCATAAGTTCATCGAGAGGTTTTAAAGCCTCGACAACCCAGTTAAAACTGCCTTCCTTGCTTGCTTCCAGGGCGGCGGGAGCAGCTTCGGCCATAACTTTTTGCACAATTTTCCGGGCGGTTTCTTCATCGCCCCGGTATTGGGCTTTGCGCGCCTCAACCAGGGCGCGGTGAATCTTTTTCTTCAAGAGTTCCCGGTCCTGCGACCGGAAAGGTTTTTTATCTTTATCCATTATCCGGCAGATTTGCTGAAAAGCTGCCTCTCACCTCAATTACAATTATACCTGCTGCGATAATTACTAACAACCTGGGATTTGCAAAAAGATAAAAAAATTACGATTTAAAATACTGCTAAGATCCGGCTAAATTGGTAGGGCAGCTAAATATGAATATAGAATAGGTTTAAATTAACCCTGCCCAGGATTATATCTTTTTGATAATAATACCCTGATTGTCTCCGACAATGAATAAAAGTATAATGAAGAGCAGCTTGTAAATTTACAGGAATTTGCTGCGGCTTTGTAAGCTTTTTAAAGGAGTGAGATCCGGTTAACCGATACAGGGATGAAGATCACGACCGTGAACTTAAAGAAGAATTAAACCGTATGTATGAGGGAAAAGAAGATCTAGACCACGAAGAAGAGTCTTTTGCGTGGCATAGAACCCGCCGCTATTTTATTGGTGTGGTCGCTCTTTTTCTGGCCCTGGTATTTCTTTTTTCGGTAACCGGCCGCTGGCTGGCTATCTTTACCGGACCTGCTTTTACTTTTCTACAGGAATCCTGGGCTCTTGCTGACGATCCACTGGTTGAAGAGCTGAGAAATTCGGTTGTCCAGGTGCATGTTGACAGGAGATCGGGTGCCCCGCGGGGGCAGGTTCGCGGCACAGGTTTTAATATCCAGGCGGATGGCCTGGTGGTTACCAACCGGCACCTGGTTGAAGATGCCAACTCTATTAGGGTTTCTTTCACCAACATTGGCACTTTCACTGCACAGCAGTGGACTGTATATCGAAACGCAGACCTTGCAATAATCGAATTTCAGGCCGAGGGTCTTCCTACCGTGTCAATCTCCGATGTCCCTGTGTATCCTGATCAGGAAGTCCTTGTAATCGGCAATCCCCTGCAGTTTGCCCGTATTGCAAACAAGGGGGAAGTTGTGGGTCATCGTGAAAACTGGATTAGCGATATCCCTTTTTTGGTGGTCTCGGCAATGATTTACCCTGGCAGCAGCGGCAGCCCGGTTTTTAATGAGCAGGGGGAAGTGGTAGGTGTAATTTTCGCTACCTTAAGAAACAGTGACCCTGCAGAAGTAAGAGGCTTGGCTGTTTCCGCCGCTGAATTGAAACGCTTTTTAGAAGCAATCGGATATAACTGAACCACCAAAAAAACAAGTTTAATAGTTGGGGTCAGGTTTCATTACTGAACTTATTATTTTGATTCGGGGATTTGTAACCCAACCCCGATCTTAAATCAAGGCGTTATAATTAAAATGAACTTGATTATGTTTTGGGTCAATTTTTAATTAGACCAGGTTTGAATATTTAGTTGCTGCAAATCTGGCAAAGAAAATTTCCAACCTGGTCTTTTTATTGCTTAAGCGGTTTTAGATTTTGGCCTGGTATAGCGGTTAATCAGCGGAACCAGCAGGTTCATGCCGATAATGGCAAAGGTTGTTCCTTCGGGCAGCCAGCCCCAGAGGCGCATGGAAATAATAATCAAACCTACACCAAAACCAAAAATGTAACGTCCCAGCTGGGTTTTAGGAGAGCTGACCGGGTCGGTGGCCATGTAGAAGGCTCCGATAATCAGGCTGCCGGAAAAAAGGTGAAAGAGGACGTTTTGTCCGGTTATAAGGGAAACAAGAACAACAGCGGCGATAACACTGAGCGGGATGCGCCAGTTGGCAAAACGGTTATAAATCAGGTAGCCTGCCCCGAGGAGCAGCAGCAGGGCTGATGTTTCGCCAAGGCTGCCTGGAATGGTCCCGAGAAAAAGATCGGATAACGGAGTAAGGGTGCCTTCGCTGCGGATAATTTGCAGCGGTGTGGCAGTTGTGCTCAGGTCAACCGGTGCCAGCCAGGGGCTCATTGTCCCCGGGAAGGCGTAAATTATGAAAAGCCGCCCGAATAGAGCCGGGTTGAAAATGTTTTTCCCGTAGCCACCGAAAACCTGTTTTCCGATTACGATGCCGAAAACTGCTCCTGCTCCTGCTGCATAAAGAGGCAGTGATGGCGAAAGTGTCAGGGCCAGAAGCAGCCCGGTAACAACGGCGCTTAAGTCCTTAATCTTAAGCGGTTTTTTTGCCAGGTATTGGTATATTGCTTCTGAACCTACTGCTGCGGCTATACTTACCGCTATTAAAAGCACCGCACTGAGGCGGTATGAGTATATGGAAAATAGCGCTGCCGGCGCCAGGGCAATAAGCATGCCCTTCATCATTTTCATAAATATACCTCCTTATTAATATATTATTATTATAGAACATAATAGTCCAGGCAGGCAACATAAACGAGCTGAAAGATATTATTTAATAAAATATAACAAGCTTGACAGTAGGGCATATACTGATTATGCTGTCAATATCAGCATGCCCTGAAGAAAGCGCTTGTGCTGGTAAAAAAAATTACAGGGATTTACTTTTATCACTTATGCCTCATTAGTAATCCGTTAACAAATAATTTAAGATCTGTTTATTGCATATCCAAAAAATGCGTCTTGTCATTTTAATCGATCATATGACCAGGCTTATTAAATTTAATAAGGCTTTAATATAAACTGTAATTTATTTAAAAAAAGGGAGGCTGATTACAATATCTTGCCAAAGCAAACTGGAAGCAATATTTGCATCTTTCAACTATACAGACTTTCGCTGGATAAAAGCATCACAAATTGAAGTTGCCCACTGGGTGCGATTTAAGTGCCAGTTTGGTTGCTCCAGCTATGGCAAGAAGGGTTCTTGTCCGCCACAGGTGCCTTCGGTAGAAGAGTGCAGGGCTTTTTTTTCTGAATATGAAGATGCAGTTATCTTTCATTTTGTGAAAAAATTTGTCCGTCCTGAAGACCGTGTGCCCTGGAGCAGGGAGCTTGAAAAAGAACTGGTTAAACTTGAACGTGAAGTTTTTTGGGCCGGATATCAGAAGGCATTCATGCTTTTTATGGACGAATGCCGTCTTTGCAGTCAATGTAAAGGGTCAAGATTAGCCTGTATAAACAAGGACGACTCCCGTCCCGGACCGGAATCGCTAGCTGTTGACGTGTTTTCTACAGTTCGGAGTGCAGGTTATCCAATCGAGGTTTTGTGCGACTACAATCAGGAAATGAACCGCTATGCCTTCCTAATGATCAAGTAAAATAAGTTTAATAATTGGGGTCAGGCTTCAAAATTTACTTATTAAATCGCCAGATAGTAAATATTTGAAGACTGACCCCAAAAATAATTAAAAAGAAAGTTAGCGAAGTCAAGGTTTTATTTGCTAAGTCTTGATTAATTTTTATTCTGCTTCGGGGGTAAATGTTCTTGCGGCCAGTTCCCGATCGATCATTAGGATGCCGTGCCCTT
>PWSG01000139.1 GCA_003564055.1 Syntrophomonadaceae bacterium | reverse complement strand
GGTCTTACGGTCAGCCCGTCAGGCGATTTAAGTCTCATTCCTTTTGCTGTGCCGGCGATAACCCGCAAATGATCACCTCTACTATATAAAACCACAACTGGCCCAAAAAAAGAAGTGCCCCGGTAAAAATCGTACAGAGTAATCTAAGCTGCTGGTGTGGTAAAATGACCATATAGAGGCAAAGAGGTGAAATGTCAGGTGAAGGTTAAAGCTTATGCTCCCGGAAGGGTTAATATCATAGGAGAACACACAGATTACAACCAGGGTTACGTATTGCCCATGGCTGTAAATATGGGCATATTGCTGACAGCTCAGAAGCGCCGCGATAAACTGGTTAATATTTATGCTAATAACCTTGATCAAAGAGCGTCTTTTTCTTTAAACAAGCTTGCGCCGGGTAAAAGCAAAAACTGGCCGGATTATATTGCCGGAATCTGCTGGGCGCTGCAGGAGGAAGGCTACAAGCTCTCCGGAGCCGATCTGGATTTTGGTGGAAATATACCCATTGCTGCAGGGCTGAGTTCATCAGCGGCGCTGGAAGTAGCTGCTGCCGCTGCGTTTTCATATCTTAACGGTTTGAACATACCTGAAAAAAAACTGGCTTTGCTTTCCCAGAAAGCAGAAAATGAATATATCGGGGTGCGCTGCGGCATAATGGATCAGTTTGCCTCTGCGCTCTCTATTAAAGATTGCGCTCTTTTTTTAGACTGTCGTTCTTTGGAATATGAGCATATCCCCCTTGATCTGGGCGAGCATGTTTTCATGATTATTGACAGCAGAATCAAACGGAGCCTGGCAGCTTCAGCCTATAATCGCAGAAGGGAAGAGTGTGCTGAAGCATTGACCATGATCAATAAATCTACAGGGTTGCAAAAAATATCCCTGCGCGAAGTTAGCCTGCAAGAGATAGAAAAGGCTCGCCCGTTTATGCTGCCCGAATTATACAACCGCGCCTGCTTCGTAATCAAAGAGAATAAGCGGGTGCTTGATGCAGTTAAAGCTTTTAAACACGGTGATCTGCAGGCCTGCGGCAGCCTGATAAACCAATCACACGAGGGGCTGCGCCGTCTTTACGAGGTAAGCTGCAAAGAGGTAGACATGATTGTTGATGCCGCGCAGTCGTTCAGGGGTGTTTTAGGGGCGCGGATGACCGGTGCCGGGTTCGGCGGCTGCGTGGTCGCTCTTGTTCGTAGAGAGCGTGTCGAAAAATTGCAGGAACGGATTTTGGAAAAAACCAGGGTTACTTCAGCTAAAGAGCCGCACTTTTACATTACTGACCCGGCTGACGGTTTAAAAGTAACCGAGGTGTTCACTATGGGCAGCCCATAATTCTTCAACCAGGCTGTTAATCTGCTGCAGGCTAAGCACAGCCGAGGCACGAGGATCAAGGCGGCAGGCATAATAAATATAATCAGGTCTTTTTTCGAGAGCCGCTTTTACCGTCAATTCCTGGACATTGATATGAATTTTATTTAAAGCGGCCAGCTGGGGAGGCAGTTCGCCTACATGGACAGGGTTGATGCCGCTGCCGTCAACCAGGCAGGGCACCTCCACGCAGCATCCGTTGGGCAGGTTGGTGATAACCCCGTTATTTTCCAGGTTGCCGTAAATTAAAGCAGGCTGGTTTGTCTCCATGGCCTTTATAATTGGAGCTGCATACTCAAAAGTTCTAAAATGCTGCGGCATGTCGCGCCTGCCAGCGGCAATTTCCCCGGTTTTTTCAAATTCTATGTCCTGTTCTTCGCAGCGGCGTAGGTACTCATTAATCGGTATTTTAAGTTCTTCGATCAGTTCTTCACGGGGAATAAAGTAGGGCACATATTCTGCCATATGCTCGCTCGATTCCGAAACAAAGCGGCCAAAATGCCTCATTATTTCAAAGCGGACCCTGTCCGATGAGTAGGTTAGCGGATCATTCATCGCCTCAAAAAGAAGAGGATATGCATCCCTTCCCTGGTAACTTAGCTCTAGAAACCAGCAGATATGGTTAATGCCCGCAGCCCTGTAGCGCAGTTCGTTAACCGGGATATCCATGTAATTTGCCACCATGGCGGCGGTCAGCTGGATGCTGTGGCACAGACCTATTATTCTAACTGAAGAGGCACGGTATGCTGTCCACACATTCATGGCCATCGGGTTGGAATAGTTAACCAGTAAAGCTTCGGGACAGTATTTTTCAATCTTTTCGCAGATATTAAGCACCACGGGAATGGTACGCAAAGCCCTGAATATACCGCCGATACCGTGAGTGTCGGCTATTGTTTGTTTTAATCCATACCTGGCGGGAATATTAAAATCCGCAAGGGTCGCTTTAAAGCCACCCACCTGCACCATGTTAATTACATAGTCTGCCCCCTTTAAAGCTTCCCCGAGGTCGGCTGTTGCCGTTACCTTCGCCTTTGAACCTTCAAATTCAATGCGGCGCCTTGCATAGCTCTCTGCAACTGCCAGGCGTTTGGGATCGATATCAACCAAAGAAAACTCAAGGTTATCTTTAAGTTCCGGGTAAGTAAGCAGATCCCCTAAAATATTGTTGGCAAAAACAACGCTTCCTGCCCCGATCATGGCTATTTTGGGCATTCATAAACCTCCCCTGTTGTCTTTAATTAGCTTCCCTTTCTTCTTTCAAAGCGTTTGATTCCTTTAAAAGGTTCTTTTCATCGTAACGATATAGAAAAGCAAGGCTTAAAAGACAGAAAGCCACACCGGCCAGGCCGGTCAGCCTGACCCCTAAGTCGTCCCCGATATCCCTGCCGAAAACAAGCAGGGAGGTAAAGATTAGAAGAGCGACCATTTGGCCCAGTTTCATCATGAAACTGCGGGCGCCAAAATATATCGCCTCCCGGTGGCTGCCCGTTCGCAGGGCATCATTTTCGGCAATATCAGCTACAATTGCATTAGGGAGAATTCCGTAAGCAGCCAGGGGGAAGAAGGCTAAGAGAACTACCAGGTAGCCCTGCATGGCCAGGGGGAGGGGAATCCAGCCCAGCCCCGATTGCGAAATAAACAGAAGGGAGATAGCAAATAATGACAGTGAAAAGATAAGCACAGTTTTTTTGCCCGTTTTCCTGGCTGCCAGGTTGACAAAGGGATAGCAGAGGAAAGAACCGCCCATTAAGAGCACAAAAATTAGCGAATAATAATCTTCCGACTGTCGAAGAAGGACCGTGGCGTAATAAATTAAACCGGTTTGCAGGATGGTCATGAATATCCAGTATATTAGATCGGAAACGGCAAAGATGACAAACCTTTTATTGCTAAAAGTAAGCTTTAAAGAATCCATCAGGGGAACAGAAGAAGACTCTCCGATGCTGTACTTGTTCTCATTTACCAGCAGCACAGGCACATAAAGACATATTAATGCCAGCAGCCCGAGAAGGCCAAAGGTGACGCGAACCGCTTCGACACGGGAAATATCGAACATATCCTGAAAAACATTAAACATGATCGGGGCCTGGGCAGATATAACCTGGCCAATAAAAAAAGTAATGGAAATATATGTGCACAGGTTAAGCCTTTCGCGGGGATTGTGGCCCAGTTCCGCAATCAGGGCCGTATAAGGTACCTGGTAAACGGTAAAAAAAATGTAAAAGAAAAAAATGGTCAGCGCCAGCCAGATAAGGTTGACATTAGTTGCTATGGGGTGGGGTGGATTAAAGATTAAAAACATAAAAACAACCATGGGCAGGGCGCCAATGGTCATAAAAGAAATTCGTCTGCCCTTGCGAGCCGTAGACCGGTCTGAAAGACTGGCTATCCAGGGGTCGGTTATCGCATCCAGAAGGCGGCCACCCATTGTAATAATTCCAATGATCGATATGAAACCAAAAAAATATATCTCGGGGACCAGCTGGGGTAGTCCGGCTCCTTCAGGGGGCAGGTAAAAATAAACCAAAAAATTAATAACAATGCCGATTACCAGGGACCAGCCAAGCTGTCCCACGGCATAGGCAATGGCGCTTCTAAGCGGTAAACGTGGTTTCAATATTTCACCTCATCTCTATTAACATCATTAACATGGTCTATAAGTTTCTGCTTCATCCTGTTTTTTTCCTCTTTTAAAAATGAAAATATAGATAGGTTAACGTGGCTTCACATAAGAAACCCCCGGCACACTGCCAGGGGCTTCAGTAATTAATAATATGCTGCCTGCGAAGATATTAACTGCTTGCAGACCCGTGTGTTTCATACATGTAATCTCTCGTCAGGGGAAGTTCGTTATTTAAGCCCTTGCTGAAAAGAAACTGGTGAATGTCCAGCCCGCTGTGGCGGAAAGATGAAGAGCAGCCTACCAAAAATAAACGCCACATCCGCACGAATCTTTCCCCGTACATTTCTTCTACCTGGTCAACAACCTGTTCAAAGTTTTCGGCCCATCGTCCGGTTGTCATCGAATAATGCATGCGCAGGCTTTCTAAGTCGATAAGGTGAAAGTTGTGTTCGGGCAGTTCCCAGACCACTTCCCTTACAGAGGGGATGTAGCCCCAGGGGAAAATGTATTTCTCCAGCCACTCGTTTGGCGGTTTTTCGGTTGGGCGGCTGATAGTATGCAGTAAAGATAACCCTCCCGGTTTTAGCATCCTGTTAAGACATGCAAAATATTCGGGAATATATTTTTGGCCGACATGCTCAAACATGCCTACGCTTACAATTTTGTCAAAACTATCAGCTTCCCCGGCCAGGTCCCGGTAGTCGGTAAGACGTACTTCAACCCTGTTTTTAAGTTTTTCTTTCTCAATACGGCGCTTTGTTTCCTGTTCCTGCTCTTTGCTCAGGGTAACACCTAAAGTTTCTACGCCGTATTCTTTGGCAGCTTTAATAATCAACCAGCCCCAACCGCTGCCGATATCTAAAAGCCGCTCTCCTTTTTTAAGCTGCAATTTTTTTAAGACATGGTCTATTTTTTGCAGCTGTGCCTGCTTAAGCGAATCTTCGGGAGATTTAAAGTAGGCGCAGGAGTAACTCATGGTTTCGTCTAACCATAACTTGTAGAAATCATTGCCAAGGTCGTAGTGATACTGCACTTTTTCTGCTTGTTTCTGGCAGAAAAAGTGCAGTATCA
>PWSG01000053.1 GCA_003564055.1 Syntrophomonadaceae bacterium | reverse complement strand
TAGTTGTCCAACTTAAAAGGAAGGTTTATAGCTATCCTTTTTATTGCTGCAGCCATTGGTTTTTTCGGCTGCTCTCCTGCGGATGCTTTGCCCGGGGAAAATGAAACAGGGAAACCGGAAATTGTTGATGCTGTTCCTGATGAGCTATTTCACTGGTTAAGCCATGAACTTGGCCTGGACCGGGGAGCGAGGGTTTTTAGTAACTCGCATGAAGGATACACTTATTATGTTGCTTCGGTAGGCAATCAGTCTGTGGCAAACGGTGAAATCGAACTGGTTGAAAAAGTGAAAGAGTCGGGCCAATGGTCTGTAAAAATGGAATACCATTATCCCGGAGTTACCGAAAGATCTTCGGAACGTCATTTTAAGATTGTTAAAGTGCCCGAGGATACCTCGATTGGCGTCTCTCTTGCTGCCGTTACGGGTGTGGAGCAGTAGGATAAAGACTGGCAAAAGCGAAGACACGTGTTTAAAGCACGTGTCTTATGTGGTATAGTTTTTTTAGATAGAAAGGATATATTTGATGCGGCATGAGGCATCGAAAGAAATAATTAAGCGTTTAGAAAATGAAGGTTGGTATTTGAGTAGAAAAGGTAGAGTTACTGTGCTTCATCCTAAAAGCAATGTTTACGGTGATACTCTAAGAAGTATTTACAGGCAAGCAGAATAAAAATGGCAAGCATTTGTAGATAAATGAGGTGGAAAAGAATGGTTGATCGTTATATTTACCCGGCAATTTTTTCACCACCATTACAGGATTGATGGGAATATCGTGTATTATTTCCTGATCTAGATGTTGGAACTCAGGGTGAGACGTTAGAAGAAGCTTTGGATATGGTTAAAGAGCTTTTAGAGCTTACTGTTTACAGCCTTGTAATTGATGGGGACCGAATTCCAGAAGCTTTTTCTCCTGAGAATATTATCATTGATAAGCCAGGTTCTTTTGCGGCACTGGTATCGGTAAATATGCCATTAGCGCGAGCTGAAATGGATCTTCAATACGTTAAAAAAACTGTTACTTTGCCGAAGTGTTTGAATGACCTGGCTGAAGAAGCGGGTATCAAATTTTCTAAAACACTACAGGCGGCAATTAAGTTAAAACTTGATTCACCTGAACAACTGGTCTGAGTTAATGAAGGAAATGAAAAATACTCAGGCAAAAATAAAAGTGACTAACAGCTGTTATCTGCAGCTCATTAGAATATCCATTTATAATTATTTTTATGGAATTGTTTCATCAAAAAATTATGTTAAGTTTATAGTATTGGAAGTAAGCGTGAGGTGTCAAAGTCGAAATACAGGATTCTATTTGTTGATAATGAGACAAATCACCAGTTGTATAAGCCGCTTGATCACTGGCGGCCGCTTTTTCTGCACCCTTTTGAAGTTTACCATGCCCCTTATGAAAAGCCTCCCAGCCTGGATTCATTTACCCATATTATTTTATCGGGATCACTTTCCAGCACTCTTGAGAATAAGGAATGGATGAAAGCTGAAGAAGAATTGATCAGGACAGCTGTTCAACAGGGAAAAGTGCTTCTTGGTAACTGTTTTGGCCATCAGCTGGTAGCAAAGGCGCTCTTTGGTGACAAAGCGGTGCGAATAAGAGACAAGCCGGAAATTGGATGGCCTGCTATGGAGATGTTATTTGATGATCCACTGCTTGGAAGCTCGGGTGATATTATCCACGGTTTTGTTTTACATTTTGACGAAGTGCAGGTTGTTTTAGAAGATCAGGCCAAAATAATTTTACGTTCACTGGAATGTGAAAACCTGGCTTTCAAGTTAAAGGACAGGCCTGTATGGGGAATTCAGCCTCATTTTGAGATAGGCATAGTTCAGGGTTTTGAAGTAATAGATGTGGTCAAAGGGCCTGATGTTCCAGATAAATCAGTCTTCCTGAACTCGCCTGAAATAGCGCCACGGGATTCCGGCGCTATTGTTCGCATGATGAAAGTGTTTCAGAGTACTGAGCCTGTTTAAAAATAAAGCCAAAATTAGTAATTACATAATAGCTTGCGAATCGATAAGATCGAATTTGTTGGCCAGGGAAATGGCTGCCTGCTCCAGGTGGTCATTTTTTATTATAAAGAGAATCGTTGTGCCTGATGAAGCGATCATTTCTATGCTTACTTAAAATCTTATTTTCCAATTTCATTGGTGCAAAAATAAGTTTTGCCAAGTTCATTATGCTTATATACTTCACATTCTGGGCATTTGCAGCCTTTTTCTTCTGTTATGCACTGGCTTTTATGATAGGCGCAAAACATAGTTTCAGCATGCAATTTTTCGTCATCCATGGGATCAATCAATAGAATTATATCGCCTGGCATAGCCATCATTTTGCAGGCAAAGGTATAGCTGGGACATCCCTTGCACAGGCATTTTGCCAGGTTTTCCTTTGTTCTTTCTACATTTTTCATTACAATACCTCCGTTGCGTGTAATATGTTCTAATTAGCTTAACTCTAATCTACCGCTTGCAAATTCAGCTGTCAAACAAAACAGGTTATAGTGGTTGTTGTAGAACGCCAGACCCAGGACTTTTGCCCGCCCTGAAGAAGATGGTAATCTTTAATCAACAGCAGCGATGAAAATTTAATTGCTGCGAGTTGAAAAGGAAAGAGATTGGAACGGTGAAACAACGTATCTGGGGTTTTATTCTACTGGTTTTAGGTATCCTGGTTTTGCTGCAGATAACCGAGGTTTACAAATTCAGCCTTGCTTTTTGGCCCCTTGTCCTGGTAGCGATCGGCTTATCAATTTTGATTGGTGAAAGGCCGTGGATAAAAGGGCGATTTTTTTGCGGCAAGGCTGACAAAGATCGGGTTTTGCATGCCAAAATGCGCCATATTGGCGATCTTTACCATGGACGCACTCCCTGGGTTTTAGATCACGATTACGATTTCTATCACGGTATTGGCGAAGTAACAATCAGGATTCCCGAGGGGGTTAATATCGACGTCGAAACTTCAGTCGGTATTGGCGAGCAGCTTTTTATCAGCGAGCGGACGGTTAAATCACATGTAACCCACCTGCTTGAAAAGCTGTGCGGGACCGCACTTAGCTTGCTATCTATGCCCTCCGCAATAACCTGGCTTCAGACGAATGAATTAATTATCGATAGCAAAAGAAATAAAAGAAGCGATCATTTAGTTGTTGAACACATAGAGTGGATTTATTTGTGTTGTAAAAAATGTATTTGCCTATAATCCTCAAAGTTTAGTTTGACTGCAACTATCAGATCACGTTTAATAGAGGAAAAGGATCTGCGAGGGGGATAAAGGATGAAAAATGTTATTGTGATCGGCGGTAATGCCGGTGGTCTTAGTGCTGCCAGCCAGGTTAAACGCCAGCAGCCTGATTGGAATGTAATTGTTCTCGAAAGAGGCCAGTACATATCTTACGCAGCCTGCGGTATCCCTTATCATGTTGAAGGTATTGTTCCCGGGATAGAAAGCCTTTTGGGGGTAAGCCCGGAAGATGCCAGGGAAAAGCGCAAACTTGACTTAAGGCAAAATAGTGAAGTAACTGCAATAGATCCTGAACAGAAAACAGTTACCGTTAAGACGGATGAAGGTAAAAACACAATCGATTTTGATTGCCTGGTTATTGCGACCGGCGCTAAACCGATGCAGGCTGGAATTGAGTACACCCCTTCACAGCGTATCTACAATGCACATACCCTGGAAGATTCTAATGCTATACGTACTTTCGTTGAAAAAGAAAAACCTAAGAGATGTGCCGTCATTGGCGGTGGTTATATTGCCATTGAAATGCTTGAAGCTTTCCTGGCCCGTGGCCTGGAGACTCATCTTTTTCACCGCCGTGACGCATTGACCCGCAGCTTTGAAAAAGAAATTTCCGATCTGGCTTTTGCCGAAATGGAAAAAGAAGGCGTAAAGCTTAACTTGAACAAAACGGTAAAGCAAATAACTGAGGATGATAACGGAGTTAAAGTACACTGCCCTGAAGAAACTGCAACCTTTGATCTGGTTATAGTTGCCGCTGGCGTAGAAGCAAACAGTGTCCTGGCCCGGTCAGCCGGTATTGAAACCGGAATCAAGGGTTCAATTAAAGTTAACGAATATATGCAGACCATTTACCCCTTTATATACTCTGCCGGTGACTGCACCGAAACAAGAAACATTGTTTCAAAACAGCCTGTTTTTGTGCCGCTTGCTCTAAAAGCCAACAAAGAAGGAGTTGCAGCAGGAATAAATATTAGCGGTGGAAAGGAAGCTTTCCCCGGTGTTTTGGGAACCGCTATTACAAAGTTTTGCAACCTGGGACTGGCCCGCACCGGGTTAACTTTGGCTGAAGCCGAAGCTAACGAATTTAAGGCTGTAAAGTTTTCTGTTACTGCAGGCAGTAAATCCGGGTATTATCCAGGTGCCGGCCCATTGACAGCCATATTAACTGCCGAGCAGGAAACAGGCCGCTTGCTGGGAGCACAGCTGGCCGGCCCTGTTGATGGGGTTAAGCGGATTGACGTTTATGCCACTGCCATAACCATGAATATGAACGTAGAACAGATTTTTCAACTGGATTTGGCTTATGCCCCGCCTTTTTCACCGGTTTACGATCCGGTTGTATTAACCGGACGAGTCGGTCGCAAAAAGGTATAAGAATAATGTTCAGGTTTTAAGAGGGTATTTTGCAGTGAAAAACTCTGCCATCAGCACAGGCAATATACTGCGGGATGAAATTCTGAAAGATTTGCGTCTGGGCGACCATGTTATTTAAAAGGTAAATGACTTAAACGGATTACACCTATTTTGCCGACGCTTTATCGACTATGTCTTAAAAATTGTAGCAAATGTATTTATCTTCGTTTTGCCCTGCATACACCTATTCTGAATTCTCCCCCGGTCTGATTATCGAAGAAGTTGACCCATCAAAATTCTTTGGCTTTCAGGATGGAAATGAATGGTTTATTAGCCACTACATGCTGACGAAGAGATAACTATTATAGATATGAAGAAATTTTAAATACTTATTTCGATAAGTACTAATTAAGGGGCAGTTCGGCCGGGTAGTCAAGAGCATCTGCAAGAGAGACTATGAACTTTTGACTGGTTTCCACGTGTAGACCTCCTGGAACCTTCGTACATAGAAAAAGCGGATAATATCAACCAGGATCAGGCTTGAAGAAGGCGACTTGATAAACTTTTCCAGATAACTGTGT
>PWSG01000337.1 GCA_003564055.1 Syntrophomonadaceae bacterium | reverse complement strand
ATAGAGGTGGCTGCTCCTGAAGTTGATACAGCCCTTGAAAAAGCTTATCGCAAGGTGGTCAAAGATGTAAATCTACCCGGTTTTCGCAAGGGTAAGGTGCCGCGCCGTATTTTAGAATCGCGCTACGGCCCTGAAGTTTTACATGAAGAAGCCCTCGAACTGCTGGTGCCGCCTGCTTATGAGAAAGCTGTAGAAGAAGCAGACCTTGACCCTGTCGGACAGCCTAAATTTGACCTGGTCCAGATTGCAGAGGGCAAACCGCTGCTCTTCAGTGCTGTAGTTGAGGTAATACCGGATGTTGAACTGGGTGAGTACAGGGGGCTCGAAGCGGAAAAGGAAGAAGTTGAAATTGATGATCTGCAGCTTGATCACCATATCTATATGCTCAGGGAACAGAATGCCAGGCTGGTTCCAAAAGAAGAAGGTGCGGTTAAAGATGGCGACATGGTTACCATTGACTTTAAGGGTTTTATTGACGGAGAACCTTTTGAAGGCGGAGAAGCTGAAAATTATTCGCTGGAAATCGGTTCAAAATCTTTTATTCCCGGTTTTGAAGAACAGCTTATTGGCGCTAATGCAGGTGAAGATAAAGAAGTGAAGGTCAAGTTTCCCGATAATTATCGCAAAGATGATATTGCCGGAAAAGAGGCTTTATTTAAGGTAAATATAAAGCAGATCAAGGAAAAACAGCTTCCTGAACTGGACGAAGAATTTGTCCAGGAAATCAGCGAATTCGATACACTTGAAGATATGAAAGCTGACTTAAAAGAAAAACTTTTAAAAAATGCTGAAGAACAGTCCAAAACAAGGTTTGAAGAATCTTTGATCGAACAGGCCGCCACCGCTTCAAAGGTCGAACTGCCGCAAACGCTTGTAGAACGGCAGATTGACAGGATGATCGGCGATATGGAAAACTACCTGCGCTCTCAGGGTATGGAACTTGATCAGTTTCTCCAGATGGCGGGAAAAACAAGGGAAGAAATGCGTGAAGAAAGACGCGAAGAAGCGGAGCAAAGGACCAAGGCAAACCTGGTCCTTGATGCGATTGCCAAAAAAGAAGGGATTAATGTAGAAGATGGCGAAGTAGAAGCAAAGTTCGAAGAGATTGCCGCCAGTTATAATGATGATCCGGTGAGGATTAAAGAGATTATTGAAAAGCAGGGACGCCTTCCGGTCATAAAGGAAGAAATGCGTATTCGAAAAGCAATTGATATAATGGTAGAAGAAGCAAAAGTTAAAATGGTAAAAAAAGAAGATAAAACTCCCGGCAAAGAAAAAGAAAAAAAGAATGATAATGCAGTGCAGGAAGATGACAAAGAATAGTATAATGGAAGTAAGGGGTTCAAAATTTATGATTCAGAATCCAGAATTCAGGGTAAAGGATTTAGAATAATAATTTACGAACAAAAGGATAGAGATACAGAAGGAAGTATAATATAGATTGTTTGTATAAAAATTTAAAATGATAAATGAAGGAGGTAAGGTTAGTGAGTGTTTTAGTGCCCATGGTAGTAGAGCAAACCAGCCGGGGAGAAAGAGCTTACGATATATATTCGCGCCTGCTAAAAGATCGCATAGTTTTTTTAGGCAGCCCGATCGATGATAATGTCGCTAACCTGGTTGTAGCCCAGATGCTTTTCCTGGAGTCGGAAGATCCGAAAAAAGATATTAACCTGTATATTAATTCTCCCGGTGGGTCGGTATATGCCGGGATGGCAATATATGATACAATGCGCTATGTAAAGCCTGCCATTTCGACAATTTGTGTTGGACTTGCCGCCAGCTTTGGAGCAGTCCTGCTGGCTGCGGGAGATAAAGGCAAGCGTTTTGTGCTGCCGAATTCAAGGGTCATGCTGCATCAACCTGCAGGAGGTGCCCAGGGGCAGGCTGTTGATATTGATATCCATGCCCGCGAGATATTGAAAATAAGGGAAACCTTAAATGAAATTTTGTCTGACCATACCGGTCAGCCGGTTGAGACAATTGCCAGGGATACAGATCGTGACTTCTTCATGTCTGCTAAAGATGCCGTAAATTACGGTCTGGTTGATGAAATCCTGGTAAATAGAAGCTAATCCTATAATGGAGATGAGGTGAATTCTCCACATGTTTAAATTTAACGAAGAAAAAGGGAACCTGAAATGCTCATTTTGCGGAAAGACCCAGGAACAGGTCCGAAAGCTTGTCGCGGGACCGGGTGTTTATATTTGCGATGAGTGCATTGAACTATGCAACGAGATTATTGAAGAGGAAATTGGTGAAGATGCTGAGCTGGGTTTTGTTGAGCTGCCTAATCCGCAGGATATTAAGGATGTGCTTGACCAATATGTAATTGGCCAGGAACTTGCCAAGAGAAGCCTTTCTGTTGCAGTTTATAATCACTACAAAAGGGTTAACGCAGGCTTAAAGGTAGAAGATGTCGAACTGCAGAAAAGTAACATTGCCCTGATCGGGCCAACAGGTGTAGGAAAGACACTTTTAGCCCAGACCCTGGCCCGTATCTTAAATGTTCCTTTTGCCATTGCTGATGCCACCTCGCTTACCGAGGCCGGCTATGTTGGCGAAGATGTTGAAAATATCCTTTTAAAGTTGATCCAGGCCGCTGACTATGACCTGGAAAAAGCAGAAAAAGGGATTATATATATTGATGAGATCGATAAGATTGCCCGCAAGACTGATAACCCATCAATTACCCGTGATGTTTCCGGAGAAGGTGTTCAGCAGGCCCTGCTGAAGATTCTTGAGGGAACTGTAGCAAGCGTGCCGCCCCAGGGCGGGCGCAAGCACCCTCACCAGGAGTTTATGCAGATCGATACGACTGATATCCTTTTCATTTGCGGGGGAGCTTTTGACGGCCTGGAAAAAATTATTCAAAACCGCGTTGGCAGTAAAGGGATTGGTTTCGGAGCGGAAGTCTTAACTCGTGATGACGGTAATCTCGGGGAGATTTTGAAGCAAATTTTACCCCAGGATTTACTTAAATATGGCTTAATTCCCGAGTTTGTGGGCAGAATTCCGGTTATTGCTACGCTCGATCCTCTCGACAGCGAGGCTTTTGTGCGGATTCTTACTGAGCCGCGCAATGCCCTAATAAAACAATACCAGAAAATATTCGAAATGGATAATGTTGCGCTGGAGTTTAAGGAGAACTGCCTGCTGGCGATTGCCGAAGAAGCGATGAAACGAAATACAGGGGCCAGGGGCCTGCGGGCCATCCTGGAAGAGATTTTGCTTGATGTGATGTTTGATTTGCCTTCCCGGGACGATATTGAGCGCTGCGTAATGACAAGAGAAGTTGTTACAAGTGGAGAAAGCCCGATCCTGGCTACCAAGGAAAAGCGCAAGAAAAAAGAGGAAAGTGCATAAATTAGAAAAAAGATATTGCAAGTCTAAACAGATTAAAAAGGCAGAAGTTGGCGGGAAGCGAATAAGTTTACTAACAGTGCTTCTCGCTTTAACTTTTCAATATGAAAGGTGGTTTTAGAAAATGGCTAAAAAAGAAAAATTGCCCGTGCTTCCTTTAAGAGGAGTGCTGGTATTTCCCAATATGGTTCTTCATCTTGACGTTGGTAGAGAGCGTTCTATCGCTGCCATTGAACGAGCAATGATGGAAGATAACCGCATATTGCTTGTGGCCCAAAAAAATGCCAAGATAGATGATCCTGAAAAAAGCGATCTTTATGAAGTAGGAACAGTTGCTGAAGTTAAGCAGATGATTAAGCTTCCCGGTGGAACAATCCGTGTTTTAGTCGAAGGTCTTACCAGGGGCAGAGTCTTAGAATTATTTACCGAAGATTCTTTTCTACAGGCCGAACTGGAGAAAATAGAAGATAAAAGCAAAAAAACACCGGAAATAGAAGCGAAGATGCGCAGTTTGCTTTCCCAGTTTGAGCAGTATATTAAAAACAGCCGCAAAGTGCCTCCAGAAACCCTGACTACTGTTATGGAGATCGAAGAACCGGGACGTTTTGCTGATGTTATTGCGTCTCACCTGAGCATGAAGATTCAACAAAAACAAGAAATCCTGGAAGCGACTGATCCCGGGGAACGGATTGAGAAACTAAATGAAATGATAAGCAGGGAAATGGAGATATTGGAAATAGAACGCAAAATTAACCTTCGCGTTCGCAAACAGATGGAGAAAACTCAAAAAGAGTACTATTTACGCGAACAGATGAAAGCTATTCAACAGGAACTGGGTGAAAAAGACGAACGAATGGCTGAAGCTGAAGAGTACCGTGAAAAAATTGCAGAAACAAATCTGCCTGAAGAAGTTGAAGAAAAAGCGTTGAAGGAAGTAGATCGCCTTGAAAAAATGCCTCCAGCTGCAGCAGAAGGAACTGTAATCAGGACTTACCTCGATTGGCTGCTTGAGCTGCCCTGGGCGCTGGAAACCGAAGATCGCCTTGATCTCGAAAGGGCGGAGGAAATTTTAGATGAAGACCACTACGGTCTTGATAAAGTAAAGGAGAGGATTATCGAATATCTCGCTGTGCGCCAGCTGGCAGATAAATTAAAAGGTCCTATTCTTTGTCTGGTAGGACCTCCCGGTGTTGGCAAAACTTCGCTGGCAAAATCTGTAGCAAGGGCTCTGGAACGCAACTTTGTGCGCATTTCCCTGGGCGGTGTTCGCGATGAAGCTGAAATAAGAGGTCACAGGCGAACCTATATCGGGGCCCTGCCGGGTCGGATTATCCAGGGTATGCGCGAGGCCAGGTCGAAAAACCCTGTTTTTCTGATGGATGAAATTGATAAAATGTCCACAGATTTCAGGGGCGACCCTTCAGCCGCCCTGCTCGAAGTTCTGGATCCCGAACAAAATAACACCTTCAGTGATCACTATATAGAAGTGCCTTTTGACCTTTCCCAGGTAATGTTTATTACCACGGGAAACACATCATACAATATTCCCCAGGCGCTGATGGACAGGATGGAATTAATCCATATTCCCGGTTACACTGAAGAAGACAAGGTTGAAATTGCCCGCCAGTATTTAATTCCGAAGCAGCTTAGAGAAAACGGTTTAAGTGACAAAAACCTTGTAATATCAGAAGGTTCCTTGCGCAGAATTATTCGAGAGTATACGAGGGAAGCCGGTGTGCGTAACCTGGAGCGAAGTATTTCTGCGATCTGTCGTAAAGTAGCCAGGGAAGTCGTTAAAGACAGCAAGAAACGGGTCAGACTTACAGGTCAGAACCTGCAAAAATATATGGGT
>PWSG01000252.1 GCA_003564055.1 Syntrophomonadaceae bacterium | reverse complement strand
TGGCGGGTCGATGTAGATGAGTTTCACCTTCCCGGCGTAGGACTTCTGAAGGAGTTTCAGGACCTCCAGGTTGTCCCCTTCAATCATGAGGTTCTGGGTGGTGTCCCAGTCCACGCTGTCTTCCGGGCAGGGGCGCAGCGTACCGGTGGAGGGGGTGAGGGCGAGCTGGCGGGCGCGGCGTTTGCCGTGCCAGTTGAGGCCGTACTTTTCGTCGGCATCGGTGACCGTTTTATCGCCGACCAACTGTTTCAGCACGTCCACGTTCACCGCAACGCCGTCGGCCGATTCGGTCAGCAGCTCGGGAAACAGCTCTTTCAACCGCGCCACGTTCTCCGTCACCAAATCCGGCGACTTCGTCTCTGGATCCGTCTGTGTCAGCTTCTGCATCTTGTTCCCCGTCATTTCAACCTCTCCATGGTGGCGGCATACTCCGCTTCCAACTGCTTCAAACCATTGTTCAATTCAACCAATTTCGGCATCTGCCGCTCCTTGTCCGCCGCCGTGCGGAGCTTTGACATTTCCGCTCTCAACTGATCGCACACCCGCAACGCATCCCGTCGTTCCTGCGACTGCGTCACCGCATCAACCAAGCGAAACGTTCCCGTCCACTGCGCGGCCTGCGCCGCCGTAAGCGCATCCATCCACCCCTGATAGACCGTCCGCAGGGTGGAACGGGGCTGGCGATCAAAAGCCAGTGCCCCGCAAAATGAGCCGATCCAGTCCGCGTCCCGCTTCTCGTTCAGCGTCACGGACTGCAACTCGCCATCCAGAACCACCTTATCCGCCTCATTCTGCGCCCGGCGCTTGTGCGCAACCGAGAGCATAGCCATCTCGCCCAAGCCGGTCAACAACACCACCGGATATGGGATGGCCCGGTGCAGCAGTTCCATTAAGCGTGGCGTCTTTGCACCCGCACGCACGTTCATGCTCAGCACGGCGATTTCGCTATAATCCCGGTCCGGATCCCGAAAGGCCTGCACCCCGGTAGTTTCCGGTTTCAGGGCGGCCAGCCAGCGAATCTCGTCAATGCCCTCCGTGATGTACCGCTTGTCCGCCGCCGTCGCAGCCCCGTGCTCGATCAACAGCTTTTTCGGCACCCGCCGGTCCACGCGACTGTGCGGGGGCAGGGCCAGCATAGCAACATAGCGGCTGTCAATCACCCGTTAGCCTCCGGCAAGACGACGACAAACGCCGCCACTTCAAAATCGTCCATGCCGGCAAACTCGCCCTTGAGGGCGTGCGTTCCGCCTGGCTTGAATAGACTGGAGACGGCCCGCTCCTCGCTTTTCCCGGCCACGGAGGCAATGGAGGCCGCAAGCAGTCCTTGCGCGTATCGCATGTCTGCGCCCTGCCGCGTCATTTGGTCAAATTGTTTACAGGCGGCAGCATCGGGTATGTCGCGTCCGACACAGAGCCGCTTGAGTCGGTCGAGAATCCGTTTGGCCTGCGTGTAAGGCAGGACGACCTCTCCATCCTCTCCAACATGAACCAGAAAATGCATGTCCAAGGGGTATCCGGGCTCGACGATCTGCTTAATGGCTGCGCCTTCTGCTTGCAGGCAGAAGATGATTCCGGGGGGGATGTCCGCTTCCGTGGTCGTAAGGACCGCGAACGATCCCTGCGGCATGCGTTCCAATAATTCCTTATGTTCTTTCTGATAGTGGGCCAGATCGATCTTGAAATCGGTAAGCGTCAGATCTGTGATGGAAACGCCGGTGGAAAGGTCTTCCAGATCAATGACGGCATCTTGCAATTTCAACAGTTGTTTTCGCCGGTATTCGAGGTCGTTCATCTGGTTGCCGGACTGCTGCTCAATCAGGTTCTCCTCCCCCGTGGCGGATATATCCAGCAAGACCATGCGTCCGCTGACGCGTTGTTCCAGCTTGATATATTCCTCCAGCTCCATGTTAGGCCAGAAATTGACCAACTGAATGCGGTCGTTGGGCGACCCGATACGGTCAATGCGTCCGAAACGCTGAATGATCCGAACGGGGTTCCAGTGAATATCGTAGTTGATCAGCCAGTCGCAATCCTGAAGGTTCTGACCCTCGGAAATGCAGTCGGTGGCGATCAGCAGATCAATTTCACCCTCACCGTCAAATTCGGTGGGCCGCTCCTTGGAGCGCGGCGAAAAGGCGGTCAGGATCGTGGACAAGTCCTTGCGCAGCCCCTTGATGGTGGTCTGGTTTGTACCCGAACCAGTCATCAGCGCGGAATCGAGGCCAAGGGTGGATTTGGCCCAGGGGGCCAATTGTTCATACAGATAGCGGGCCGTATCGGCAAAGGCGGTAAAGACGATCACCTTGCGGTTGTCGGGATTGATTGGATTCCGGCATTTGTGTTCGATGACTTCCCGTAAAGCGGCCAGTTTGGCATCACGAGCCGCACTTACGTCCTTGGCGGCGGCGTAAAGGGTGGCTAGACGATTACGGTCCTCGACCAGATCCTGTTTCCAGCGAATCTGGTCGACATCCTGGAGCAGCACTTTCACTTTGCGCCCGACCAACAGGCTTTCAAAAGCAGGATCGTCAATGTCCACATCTTCGATGTCAATCTCCTCCAACTCGTCCGGATGCTGCTCGATATGTTTCAGCGTCGCTTCCACATCCCTGAGTTGGCGCTGGATAGTCAGTACAAAAGAAGGGACAGCGCTTTCCATGCGCTTCAGCACATTTACACGCAGAAGGTGGATGAGGCTCTCTTCCCGGTCTACTTGGCGGAAGAACCCTTCTCCGCCGCGAATCTGCGTGCTGTACTTCTTGTCATAGGCCTCCTGCCTGTTGGGGAGCACATACCGTAACGGGGCATAGGCGGCGAGGTTAAGCCGTCTGATTTCCTGATTGATATCCCGAATGGACTGGAACTCGCCGGCACGATCCACGTCGGATTTAATATTGATCGGCTTCAAGCGTTCCGGGAAGCTGCCTGTCTCTTCCGTACCGTAATATTTCTCGATGTGCTTTCTCGACCGGGCAATCGTTAACAGGTCCAGCAGCGTGAAGTAATCGAAGCCCAGCATGTCGATCAATTGCGTCGGGATACGCTCGTTTTCTTTCAGGTCCAGCCAGCGGTTGAACTGTTTCTGTGCCAGCCGTGTGGTGTTATCGATACTGGCTATGCCGTGCCCCTCCAGAGCCGTGTCGTCACCCTCGGTGGCGAAGGCGATCTGATTGCGCAGGTCGGCTAACCGATTGTTCACGGGCGTGGCGGTAAGCATCAAAACACGGGTTTTCACACCTTCCTGGATGATCTTGCGCATCAATCGGTCGTACCGTGTCTCGCCGCCGAGGCGGGGCGTGCGTTTGTTCCTGAAATTGTGGGATTCATCAATGACCACCAGGTCATAATTTCCCCAGTTCACATGTGCCAGATCAATATCGCCGGAGAGTCCCCCATCGCGGGAAAGATCGGTGTGGTTCAGCACATCATAGTTGAACCGGTCGGTAGCCAGGATATTCCGCCGGTCATTAGCGGTGTAGATGGTCCAGTTATCACGCAACCGCTTGGGGCACAGCACCAGCACACGATCATTGCGCAGCTCGTGATATTTGATGATGGCCAGTGCCTCGAACGTCTTTCCCAGACCGACGCTATCGGCAATGATGCAGCCGCCAAACCGGTTAAGTTTGTCAATGGCGCCAATAACGCCATCTCTCTGGAAGCGGTACAGCTTGCGCCAGACCACCGTGTTGCGAATGCCTGTGGCGGCATTAACCACTTTGTCCTCGTCGAGCTCATCCCCAGTGCGCTCAAACAGCTGTGACAATATCTGCGCATAAACCGCGTGCCCTGATTTGTGGTCGGCAATTAGACGCAGCATATCGAGAAGCCCTGAATGCGAATCGGGATCTGACGATAGAGAGGCCCATTGCGTGTCGAACCACTGACCGAATGTGGCAGCTTCACCTGCGCTTTCGGATGCCTGAATAAGCCTCATTGCATTGCCGGGAATCAGACCGAGCCCGTCTGTGGTAAGCGCCAAGGCGCCCATGAGAGTCTGCATCGGGGCTGCCGTTTCGTCGCGCACAATCAGTGCCCCTTGGGGAATGGGCGCCGATGAATGCCGGATTTCGGCCTGTCCGCTTATCCAGTCGAGCAAGTCTTGTGCAAGCCGGGAATTCTGAAGCTGATTGCGTCTTGGTCGATCAGCGGGTACGCCTGTCAACCCGACATCCGAATCGTGCGAGGGCAAGACGAGGCGACATCGCTTGAGTCTTCTGAAGTCACGCATCAATTCCGCGAAGGCGAACAGCGACAGCGCCGGGGTCATCGCATCCAATTGCGCACCGTCAGCAGTCAATGTGCTGCGTATTTGGTCAACAACCCTGTCCGCCCCGACATTCTGGATCAATCGCATGTGTATTCTTTAATCTATATTGGATGGCGAATTCAATCCTGCATAAACACCCGAACATTCAGGCGCAGCCAGTTGCCCTTCCACTCTTTCCGATCCACCTTCCCAAACAGCAGTTTTCCTGCATCCATTAAATGGGCCAAGATTACGTGCTTCGCCTACGGCACATACCGGTATTTCCCACTGTCGCCATAGGATTCGATGCGATTCGCGGGCGCGTAATGGGTTACCCCGGACAATCAGCCGGTCGTCATAGCGTTCAGTGTCGCGGTGGCGCAGGAGCGCATCGAACTTGTAAGGGTCAACGCGTGCGCCCCGTACTGGCTGTGGTAGGCCGTGCTCATTTCGACTTCTCAAGACCGTGCGTCACCCAGGCGTCGATGGCGTCCTTGTGGAACCGCCAGCGCTTGCCGATCTTCTGGCCCGGCAGCTTTCCATCGACGGCCAGCTTATAGAGCGTGGACTTCGAAATCTTGAGGTACGCCGCCAACTCATCCATCGTCAGTATCTCGTCATGTTTGGCATTCATAGGCTGCTCCAGGAACCCCCTTGCCAGTTAAAAACCTGATTCAATCATTTGTGCGCGGATATTATCCATATTTCACCAATATTCACAAGGGCACATGCCGGGCCTTTGGCAGGTCACTTCCGGTAGGGAAACACCCCATGGCAGATACGGTGTCCATGGGTAAGTCTGTCCCTGTAGTCACGGATTCACGTAATCAGAAGGGAGCGGAACATGTCGATTGGAACGATACTGTTGATCATCTTGATCCTCGCGGTTGTGGGCGCTCTGCCCACTTGGCCGCACAGCAAGAAGTGGGGTTACTATCCAAGCGGGTTGTTGGGAATCGTTGTCCTGGT